>VGZN01000071.1 GCA_016872635.1 Planctomycetota bacterium
GCGTGTTTAGTATGACTCAGTCCGGCAACAGTGCACTCGAGTTCCCCTACCTCGGGGCCGTGCAGAAACCGGCCACTGTCGACAACCCTACCGACCGCTTCCATGATCTCTTCACGAAGTGGCCGATTTCCTCGCCCGACATCGAGCATGGGAACCGCCGTTGTCGGTACCGCGTGCTTTTCCGATGCTTGCGATGATTTATCCTTGCTCATGCCCAACCCCCATCCTTGGTTTGCTAGCGTTTGAAGTGCAACGTTGGAAGTGCTCCGGCACTAAAGAACGTCGACCACGGAAGTTACCCATTGGTGGGAGATCGGGTCAAGTCGGATCGGGGAGATTTCGGCGGTTCACTAAAGGTTGTATGAATCTCCGGATCCCATGAGGGATTTCGCAGGGAAGGACCGCTTTTGCACGAACAGTTAGAAGCCATTGGCCCATCGATTGCTTCCGTTTTTCGCTAACGAATAGCTGGGAGCCCCAGGAAACGACGGCCTCAGTTCCGCTTGCGTTGCCTTATGGAAATCATGTACATCCTTCCCTGATTGTCCATTTTCACCACTGTGCGCTCTTGAAAAACGCCCAGACCAGTTGTTGTTTCCTTTGATGCAGTTCGCCGTATCAGCATGACACGTAACCGTACAGAATCGAATTATCGATGGGCGAATTGTCGATGGGCGCTGCAGGCATGTAGCGTCTGCGTGGTTGTATGGATGGCATGGATCGGTGAGGCAGAGGAAGCGTTCGGCCAATCCCTTTCGGGATCGACGGCGAGGACTCAGACAACCACAGGAGCGGGCCCTCGAGAGAGTGTGATCGGACGAGCGTTGCGGAATCGGGATGGGGATGCGGTCAAGCAAGCGGTTCGTGAGAATTTATCCGCGACGAACGCGGAAGACTCCGATCCAAAGAGTGCCGATGAATTAACAAAGACGCTGCTTGGCGGGCCTGATTTGTGGCTCAGTCCGAAGGGCTTGACCAGTTCTATGCAGATTGTCGCTCTGTTGACGATCTTGAGTGTAGCTCCAGCAATTCTGCTGATGACGACATGCTATGTACGTGTCATCGTTGTGTTTGGATTGCTCAAGCAAGCGATGGGAACGCAGCAGTTGCCACCGAGCCAAGTGATCACGGCCATTTCGATCTTTATCACGATCTTTGTCATGGGGCCTGTATGGACATCGGTGTATACCGATGCGATCGAGCCATACACGGCGGAGGGGAGTAGCATGACGACGAGTGAGGCGTGGGATCGTGGTATTGCACCGATTCGCCAATTCATGTCGCGTCAGATTGCGATGGCCAACAATTACGATGACGTCCATCTATTTTACAGTCGCTACGCGCCTAGCAGTCCTACTCCAAAGAACTTTGATGAGGTTCCGTTGCAGGTCTTGCTGCCAGCCTACATGCTGAGCGAACTGAAAACCGCTTTCATGATGGGCTTCCAAATCTATTTGCCGTTTTTGATCCTGGATATCGTCATTGCTTCGGTCACGGTGTCGATGGGGATGATGATGCTTCCACCGGCAATGATCTCGATGCCGTTCAAACTCCTATTGTTTGTGCTAGTCGATGGTTGGCGTTTGGTGGTGCAAATGCTGCTGGATAGCTTTGGCACGTTGCCAGCCTGACAAAATCAGTCGTTGCTCGCCTCGAAAAGGAAAACCAGCCAATGGTGGTACAAGACGCAGTCGATTTAGTACGCAATGCAATCATGATGTCGCTGATCATCGGGGCGCCTTTGTTGGTGATCGGCATGGTGGTCGGCTTGGCGATCGGATTGATCCAAGCACTTACGCAGATTCAGGATCAGACCGTCAGTACGGTACCCAAGCTCGTGGCGATGACCATCGCCATTGCCGTAGCGCTTCCATGGATGACCGATCAGATGCTGGAGTATTCGCGCAATCTGATCAGGGACATTCCCGCTTTGGTATCTCCACGGTAGTGCGAAAGTAGAAGAAGGGCGTAGCCAGCATGGGACTGCTCGATTCGATTTCATCGACATTGTTCGGCCCCGTATGGACCTTTTTATGCGTGTTGTGCCGGATAGGGCCCATTCTGGCGGCGATGCCACCGGTTCAAGGGGCGATGATTCCTAATCGGGTGAAGGTGATGTTGGCGTTGATGATTTCCGCCTCCCTTTCGCCGATGGTGTGGTCACAAACATCGGACATACCCCTCCACTTGTTCGACTTGGTGGTAGCCCTTGCAAAAGAGATGCTTCTGGGTGCATTGTTTGGCACATCGGTAATGTTGGTGATGGCCTGCTTGCAGGTAGGTGGACAGGTCATAAGTTCGCTAAGCAGTATGGAAATGGCACAAGCCGCCGATCCGTCGACCCAGGAAACCGTTTCTGTCATCCAGCAGTTGATGTCCCTGTTCTCGATGGCGATGTTCGTGCTCTTGGGTGGACACCGGATCATGATCGGCGCGTGTTTAGACAGCTTTGCGTTCTATCACGCGGGCGAGGTATTGGCAGAAGGCGATTGGCTAATGCACCTTCATGAATTTGTGGGGCATGGCTTTTCGGTCGGTCTTCGAGCATCGGCACCGGCGGCCATCGCCCTGCTTTTGGCAAATTTCGTGACGGCGCTGATCGGGCGTACGTTACCTCAATTGAATATTATGGCGGTTGGTTTCAACATCAACGTGCTGGTGATGATGTTGGTTTTAGGATTGACGGTGGCAAGTGTTGGCTGGGTCTTTCAAAATGAGCTAGCTGAGTGGATTGAACGGACCGTAGATTTGTTTCCGCGTTCTGTCGCACAATCGATGCGAGACTCTACTCCCATCGCAGAGTCGGGAAGGTTAGCGATCCAGAGTGGCTGATTCGGCGGGTGACAAGAAGCATGAGGCGACCGAGTATCGCCGCCGTAAAGCGCGCGAGGAAGGAAATGTTGCGCGCAGCCAAGACCTCGGTTCGGCAGCGCTGCTATTGGTCGGCGTGATCCTGCTCGATACGACAGGTCCCGGCATCTTTCAAGCATTGTCCGAGATTCTGAGGGATCAACTGCGAGAGCCCTTTGATTGGGCGACTGATCCACGTACGTGGATCACTCGAATGCTATTGATTGCATCGAAAAGCTCTCTTGCGCTACTGCCATTGTTTGCAGGTGTACTGCTGACCTCAATCATCGTGCACTATGCGCAAGTCGGCTCGCTGTGGCTGCCCGACAAACTGATCCCAGATTGGAATCGGATCAATCCGCTTAGTGGGCTGCAACGCATTTTCTCCATTCTCAATGCATCGCGATTGGGATTCGGATTGATCAAAATTGGGTTGGTGGTCGGATTGCTCGCGATGGGAGTTTGGTCGCGATGGGATGAGATCTTGGCGCTTGGGGGGGCAAGCCTCGAGACGGTCTCGCGGTTCGTATGGCAAACGATGATCTCTTTATGCCGAACCGTCGCTGTGGCATTATTGGTTTTGTCGATCGTCGATTATGCGATCCAGCGATGGAAGTATGAGCAGGATTTGCGAATGACGGATGAAGAATTGCGCGAAGAATACAAAATGACCCAAGGGGATCCGCTCACCAAGGCTCGTCGTCGACGCGTTCAACGGGAATTAGCGAACCAGCGATTGAACTCGGATGTGCCCAAAGCTGACGTCGTGGTGACTAATCCCACCGAACTAGCGATTGCGCTTAAATACGATCCTTTGACGATGAAGGCACCGATCGTGCTCGCTAAAGGAGCGAATCTCGTCGCGGCTCGTATCCGTAAGATTGCCCTGCAGCACGGGATTCCAATCGTCGAGCGCAAGCCATTAGCGCAAGCGTTATTCAAGCAAGTGGATATCGGCAAACCGATCCCGGTAACGGAATACGCGGCGGTCGCCGAAGTGCTGAAATACGTTTACCAAGTCCAAGGTCGCAAGTTACCGGATCTCGAACGTATGGCGAGTTAAATGGAAACGGTGATTTCGTGCGATTAGGCAATTCGTCGGCATATATTCCCTAGAGCCTACAATACGACCCTCGGGAGGTTCCGTTCTCTCGATTCGAGCGTCTGGAATGGATATGGGGCTTATTTAGGATACAATCGGTACGTCGCTTAACCGTGTTCCAAACGTCGAGGTACGAAGCCCTATGAATTTCGCTAGTCCATCTAAAACCGCTGCGTTCGCTCAATGGGCTCCTGCTCGCCTTGTGCAATTCACATCTTCCCTTGCGATCCTTGTCATTTTCGTTTGCTCGTCGGCGGTAAGCTGGTCCCAAGAGCGATGGACGACGGAGCAGGCGAAGAAGTGGCAAGAGGAACGGGGTTGGTTGGTGGGTGCAAATTACCTCCCCGCGTATGCGATCAACCAACTCGAGATGTGGCAGATTGGTACCTACGATCCGGAACGCATCGACAAAGAACTAGGATGGGCCGCAAGCCTCGGATTTAATTCGATGCGAGTTTTCCTCCATGATCGTCTGTGGACCGGTGATGGAAAGGATTTGACCGAACGGATGGATCAATTCCTTGCGATTGCAGCCAAGTATAAGATTGGAATCGTCTTTGTCCCCTTCGACTCTGTATGGGATCCACAGCCCATCGCAGGCAAGCAGCGCGATCCAAAGCGAGGTGTTCACAACAGTGGTTGGGTGCAGAGCCCTGGAGCATCGATCCTTGGGGATCCAGCAAAGCATGTGATAGTGAAGCCTTACTTGAAGGGAATCCTTCGTCGATTTAAGGATGATCCTCGCATCCAAGCGTGGGATTTGGTCAATGAACTCGATAATGACAACGCAAACAGTTATGGTCGCAATGGAACGAAGACTGAACTTCCGAACAAAGCTGAGATGGGAACGCTATTCGCAAAACGTTGTTTCGAGTGGGCCCGAGAAATCAACCCGTCTCAGCCATTGACCTGCGGCGTTTGGATCGGCCTATGGGAAGATGAGAGCAAGCTCAGTCCTATGGAAAAGTTATGCTTGGAGCAATCCGATATCATCACCTTCCATAATTATGGCGACGGTGAGAGTTTGAAGAGAGCAGTAAAGTCTCTGAGTCGCTATGATCGACCCATCCTTTGCACGGAGTATATGGCTCGGGGTAATAACAGTTTGTTCGACCCCAACCTGCAGATTCTCAAGGACCTCAACGTGGGTGCTCACAATTGGGGTTTTGTCGACGGAAAGAGCCAAACCATTTATCCATGGGACAGTTGGCAGAAACCCTATGACAAGGAACCCGAGTTGTGGTTCCACGACATCTTCCGACGGGACGGAACACCTTACCGCGAAAGTGAAGTGGAATACATCCGCAGTGTCGTCTTGGGAAAAAAGAAAAAGTAGACGCTTCGCAAACAGGTCGTCCGTTATTCACCTGGAACAATAGTGAATGGCTGTGTCCACGCTTGTTGCTTTTGATCGTCGAATACGGGATCGACAGGCGCGAGGCTGCTGGTGATCACGGCTCGCACGATGGTTTCCCCTTCTTTGAGCGTGTAGGACGAGGAGAGTTCCTGGGTTGCGAGCCCTACCATACCGACGTCTTCGGGTTCGCCGCTCGTGGTCGTTACGAGATACTCTGTCCAATAGGTAGCGCCAGGCACAGGGTCGATCGTCACCGATAATTTCTTTGCGGCCGCGTCCCATCGGACATCGCTTAGTGTAGCCCCACTGGACGAGTAGAAGTCTCCGGCCTTCATGGCGCGGATCAGGTGCTCAGGCGTTAGATACTCCGACCGTACCATAACCCAGCCTCGTCCAGGGCGACTGCCAGCCTTGCCGTGGTACTCATGGCTGTCGTCGGTAGCAACACCCATCAGCAGGCTACCCCCGAGCTTGTTGACCCGCAAGTGATTTGCGAGATCCCACATGCGCTCGATCCCAGGGTGTTGCGGGTCGCCTCGATGATTGACACCTGGGTGCCCGTTATAGACTTCGAAGAATCGTTCTGACATTACCGCTGCGAGGTCTTCGAAGGTAATGCCGTAACCAAAGTTAGGATGGTTCAAGTGAGGCAGTATTTCACAACCTTTGGCTTTCTCTTGCTCCAGCACTGACCTCAGATTGTTTTCCATCACTTCTCGAACCGTCTTGCCACCAAGTGGCTGAATGACTTCGTCCAGATTGGTCGCGTTCATATGCACGGGTTTGCCATCGGCGCGATCGGTGATTTCTTCCGAGGGGATCAAGATAAATTGACCGCGTTGTTCGAGAAGGTAGCGGTATTCATCGAGTGGCTTGATGCGAACTTGGTAGGAATCTGTACCTTCCTCGCCGCGAGTCTCAACCCAGCTTCCGCCGAACCGTACGCGATACTTCTCGAGGGCATTGGCGGCTCCTCGAGAGGCCAAAGCGCTTTGCTTCATCCATCGTTGGCCTTCCTGGAGCAGGTTGTGATCGGAGATCGCGAGAAAGTTGTAGTTTCGCTCGCGATACCATTCAGAGATCATTTCCGGGAAGTCATTCCCGTCGCTCCACAAAGAGTGGGTGTGCAAGTTCCCTTTCCACCAACGAGCGACCGGCGTGTTCGGGACTGGATCCTTGGATGTTGCGACGGTATCAGAGCTGGAACCTGATTGAAAGAATGCATGCACGAGAGTCGGCGAGCCGCATAACCAGGCGAGTAATCCAAAGAGTATGAATCGCCAGGAGGTATGGAAAGGCAACTCGATGGAATGGAACTTGAATGGTTGATGACGCATGCTGATGACTCCGTTGCCTCGGTTTAGAACAAGGCAAGCACCATGAATGGTAGCGCGAAAGGTGGGAGGGATAGGAAGGAACCGCCTTGAATTGTATTCAGGTCTATCGCCGCGCGGGACCACCCAACCCTGAGCAATATCGTTTCTGTGTGAAGGAGCCCTTTACGCGCGAAGTAAAGTCCAGCTAAGCCTAGCCCTGTTAAATCGATATTAACCACGCCAAGACAGGAACTGGGTTTTCTCGGTATGCTCTGTGCCTCTGTGTTTTTTCCACCCATCTTCAGGAATACAGAGATTGAAACACAGAGACACAGAGATCACGGGGGATGGATTGTGGTAAGAACGCGTTCCCCTCGAGTCGCTATGATCGAGAGGTTGTTAAGAGCAAACGCCCCCACCTGGTGGGCCCGTTAAGACTGGCCCCGCCGAAAGGATCGCAGTCCGCGAATTGCGAGCGAGGCTGTACCTAATAGGATGAATGTGCCTGGTTCCGGAACCGATGCTAAATTCGACTCGAGATTGATCGCTCCAATCAGTGCGCTTGCTTGGGCGCTCGTTGTGTTATCGCCGAGGAAAATATAATTCGAGAGCGAGTAAGGTTGTGAGTTACCGTACAACCTTAGGTTGCCCGTCAAAAGTTGGCTGGCCCCTTGGCTGAGTGTGTAGTTGTCATTCACGATTCGGAGCTTGTATTCTAGGGTCGGTACGGTATTAAACGCGATGCTTTCGCCGTGAATGAATCCAGCGTTTTGTGCCCAGATCTCATTTTGCCAGAAACCCAGTTCAATCCCTTTGGCGTCACTCCCTAAAAGGATCACCGAGAATCCAGCGCGATCGCTGGATGTATGCGATTCGGCCGTGAGCGCCAACGAGAACGAGAGTTCGAAGCCGTTGGCTCGATGGAGCGTTGGGAAGGCGGGATTCTTAAGTGCGGTGGTTGGGATCACGGTGTAGTTGCTGTAGCCAGCTCTTGCGGCTTCGTCGGTAACCAGCCGTACGCCTCCCGCGACGCTTGTTTGAGAGGCCCCGGTGATCGAATCAAAGCCATACACCAGCCACGGTTCCGCAGAAGGAAGCCCTGAGCCGGAATAAAGTGTTACCAGTTCCCCACGGGCCGAGGATACGACGGTAGCCATCCATAGCAACACGATCGCAACGCGCCCCAGGGTACTATGGCACGACATTCCGTACCGCTGTACGAGAGAAGGCCAAGACGGCAATCGAAGGTGCATTCGGTTCATAGGTCGTCGTTTGGGAAGCACTTGTGGACTACGTTTGGAGTTCCAGGCAAGGACACGGGAACACTTCCTCTAGTGTAGTTCGACGAACCGCAAGTCCAACCGATTCGAAAAGTTGGAGTCCGTCTGAGTAAGAACGCGGTTTTTGGGTTAGATTTCCAACCGTCGATTCACTCGGATGGGGTGGAATGGCGTCGCGACCTTCGCCATGGAACCAAAAGCCAATCTGCGGCGATGATGCCTAGAATGGATAAGCCAACGGCGGGAAGGAGGATGCCGAGAATCGTAACTGAAATTCGCATCGCCAGGCTTTCCGGGACTGCTCGACTAGGTGTCACTCTCGTGCCGCGACGCCATCGCGAATAGATCATACCCAGGGCCGACAGAGGCATTGCAATGAGCGCCAGCATCGTAGCTCCCCAGATGCATTGAGTGGTTATACCTCCGACGGTACCCACATGGATCGGGTAGCTCCACTTATTCCATTGCGCGAATGGGCCCAGGTCGGAGAGTTCGTAGCGGCGCAGGACCTCTCCATGGATTCGATCCAGATAAAGGGTTTGCGTCATCGATGGAGGGAAGTCGCCTCCTGATTCGATGGTGACGCAATCATCGGCATTGGAGGGCAATTGCACCGCAATGCGCTGCCAGTGCATCCCGCTGGATAATCCTTGTGCGAGCAAGTCATCGAGTGGCAAATTGGGTTGCGAGTTGTCGTCGTAGTTGGGTTTTGGTTTGTCGAGGAGGTAATCGTACTGGCCCGTACTGCGAGCGATGCCGTGATACAGGGTGCCGTAAAGTTCGGAGAATTGAAGGCCATTCCAGGCGATGAAGATGACAAGCAATCCGGTACAGGTGCCGAGCGCGACGTGCAACGAACGCCATCGCCACCAACGATTCACGTTGGTGTTACCCTCGATAACTTGAGGGCGCGTGTCGTGGATAGCCGCCCCGCCACTGCCTTGCCGGTGAGGAGCTTTTCGAAGGAACCAAAGTCGAAAGCCCATCAAGATCGAGGCGATAAGCCAACTGACGGTGAACTCGACGATCAGTCGGCCGGTTGTTCCACCGATCAAGGTTCGATGGAGATCGAGAGATCGGGTAAAGAAGGTTCGGTCAGGAAGAGAGCCAGTGATGATTCCGTGTTGGGGAGAAACGTAGATTCGACGCTGTGGCCAGGGCATCTCCGAAGGCGCTACTAGGAGCGACGGATTCCGATGGCGGCGGTTATCAATCTCGACACGAGCGGTTCGAATCCCTGGCCCAAGCTCCGAAGAGGCGATGTCTAACGCTGATTGGTAGAAACCACGTTGGAGTCGTTGTTGGAACATTTCGCGATCTTGAGGTAAGGGGTTTGCCCCCGACTGCGTTGATTCATGCCTCCCTGGGCTCGTTATTGTGTCGGTCACGATCTCCCGGTAGATACGCGATTCGATGTCACCCCGAAGAAGTTGGATGAGGCCAGTGACCGCGAGTACGACGAGGATCGGGGAAACGAGCAAACCAATCCAGAAATGCCAGTAGACGAGAAACCGTTGATCGGACGCGTTCAAGATCCAAAAGTTCCTTGCAACTGGAGTGCTGTGGAAATCCCGTTTTTCTTTGGCGGCACAGTGAAAGTCATACGTCGTGTGGCGATTTCTCGGGGTGTGTTGGTTGGCGTCCGGGGCTAATAAATCCCATCAACGGAGTGAATGGCCGCATTGCTGCTAGGTAATGATAAAGTTGACCCCGCAGGGCTTACCAGTTATAATTGAGCGGTGACATTTTTGTCAAAAGATCGCTTGAATTAAGGGATCTGACCCACCTCCTGACTATCCCTCCCAGACTCAAAATATCGTTTGCGATTGTGTTGGCGTATCCTCTCTCTTCGCCGATGCTCCCATCCGCAAACGCTCACAACATAGGATCTGCTCATGCACCTTGCTTCGGTGTCGTTGTTCTCCTCGGCATACGGGTCGCGATGGATGCTGGTTCTTTTCAGCTCTTTGGGAATCGTTTTGTTCGGTAGAACGATTCGGGCGGCTGAGCTTGACGCGCCTACGTGGTCGAAGGACGTTCTCCCGATTTTGCGAGCCAATTGCTTTGCGTGCCATCAAGAGGCAAAGAAGCAAGGTGGCTATTTGATGACCGATTTCGCGAGCATGCTCAAAGGTGGGGAGTCTGGGGACGCAGCGATCGTTCCAGGTGACGCAGCACTGAGCCATTTGATGAGTGAAATAACCCCGGTGGAGGGCAAGGCGGAGATGCCGAAGAACCTTCCTCCGCTCAAGCCGGCGGAAATTGAGACGATCAAGCGTTGGATTGCCGCAGGCGCCGTTCAGGACAAGGCCAACTCCGGCCCTCGTTTTACCGCGCAGAATCCCCCGAAGTACGCGCGACCGCCGAGCATTGGAAGCATTGATTACTCACCGAACGGTGGCGAAGTTGCCGTGAGTGGATTTCACGAAGTGCTTGTTTTTGATGCGCAACATTGGCAGTTGAAAAATCGGTTGGTTGGAATGAGCCCACGTGTGGAGTCGATCAAGTACTCTCCGGACGGGAAGTGGATTGCAGTTGGTGCTGGTGAGCCGGGTGTGGCGGGTGAGCTTCAGATTTGGAACAACGAAACCAAGCAACTCGAACGCAGTTTCACGCTGGGTGGGGACACACTATTCGGGGTGTCCTGGGCGCATGACGGCTCGCTGATCGCTCTCGGGATGACCGATAATTCGGTACGAGCATTCGATATCCAAGGGAATCAAAAGTTGTACCAGCGGACGCATGAGGATTGGCCGCGAGCGACGGTATTTATCAACGACAGCAAGCACTTGGTTTCCGGAAGCCGTGACATGACGGTCAAATTGACCGAGGTTGAGACCGAGCGATTCATCGACAATGTGACGTCGATCACCCCAGGCGCGCTTCGCGGTGGGATTCAAGCGTTAGCAAGGCATCCTAAGCGGAATGAAATTTTTGTGGGTGGTGCCGATGGCGTGCCAAAGATCTATCGGGTTTTCCGACAAACGGCTCGGGTGATCGGTGACGATGCGAACTTGATTCGCAAGCTTGAGCCGATGGCGGGCCGCGTCTTCGACGTGGTGGTTAGCCCGGATGGAAAGTACCTGGCTGCCGCGTCTACGTTGGACAATAAGAGCGAAGTGAAGGTTTGGGGTTACGATGTGGAGGGGCAAGTGCCCGAGGAGATCAAAGCGATCCAAGCCAAAGCGGCGGGAACGCTGGATGCTGGTGAAAAGAAGAAGCTGGAAGATTACGTAACTCCACAGCCACCTCTACTAGCGACTTATCCGGTGCCGAATGCGGTCTATGCAATCGCGATCGATACCCAAGGCCGATTGGTTTGTGGGTCTTCTGACGGGCATCTGCGGGTTTGGAACATCGCCGATGGCAAGCAGATCGCAGATGTCGATGTCACCCCCGCTGGTTCTTTGGAGGGAATAGCCACCGGTTCGCTCGCGGGAATGCGCGTGGAGCGACTCAAGGGAATTGCGGAATCGCACTGGCTTGAACGATCTGCTGCAGCGGCTGCCAAGGGGGATGCAGAACTGGTCCACCGGCCGATCCCAGCCGAACGGATTTCGGCGATTCGTGTCGAGCCTGCTTCGGTCGATTTTGCAGCTTGGAATGATTCAGCGCAAATTGTGGTGATGGCACAGCTCGACTCCGGGGAAATGGTCGACGTGACATCACAAGCGGCATTTGGTTTGGAAGGGGAAGCGTTCTGGGTCTCGGATCGCGGATGGGTTCAGCCGCTGCAGAGTGGGGCAGCGAAGGTAAATGTTTCAGTCGGCGCGCATTCTCAAGCCGTTGCATTGAACGCAACACTTCCTGTGGATTACTCGGTGGATTTCATTCGCGATGTGAACCCCGCCTTGTCGCGGCTTGGTTGCAATTCGGGGACTTGCCATGGCGCTCAAGCCGGCAAGAACGGGTTCAAGCTTTCACTGCGGGGCTACGATCCTCTTTATGACGTGCGCAGCTTGGCCGACGATTTGGCTGGCAGGCGGATCAATTCGACGTCGTCGATTGATTCCTTGATGTTGACCAAGCCGCTGGGCATTGTACCGCACGTTGGTGGAAAGCTCATCGAGCCAGGGGATAACTACGCGTTGGTACTCCGCCAGTGGATCGCTGCTGGCGCGAAGCTGGAGATGGCAACACCCAAGGTGAAGAGCATCACCGTTTCACCGAGCAACCCAGTTATTCCATTGCCAGGTGGGATTCAGCAATTGCGCGTCGTGGCAACGTACGCCGACGGCAAGACACGCGATGTGACGCGAGAAGCATTTTTGGAATCGGGTAATACGGAGGTTGGTACCGTGCTCGAGGGAGCTCGAGTGCAAGCGTTGCGTCGCGGAGAAGTTCCCGTGCTGGCCCGTTACGAAGGTGCTTATGCAGCTACCACGCTGACGGTGATGGGGGATCGCAATGGCTATCAGCCGGCAACGGTTGCATCGCAACATCCGATCGATCGCTTCGTGGCATCGAAATGGGATCGGATGAAGATCCAGCCATCGCAAATTTGCACTGATGCAGATTTTCTACGCCGAGTGACTTTAGATTTGACCGGTATGCCACCAACGCCTGAATCCGTTCGAGCGTTTCTCGCGGACCCTGCCGAGTCCAAGGTCAAGCGTGATCGGGTCATTGACGAGTTGATCGCAAGCGAGGCGTTCGTGGATCAATGGACCAACAAGTGGTCTGATTTGCTCCAGGTAAACTCGAAGTTTCTCGGAAAAGAAGGAGCTGGAAAATTCAAAGACTGGATTCGCAACAGCATTGCGACCAATAAACCGTATGACAAATTCGTGCATGAAATTTTGACGGCGACCGGCTCCAATCGAGAGAACCCAGCGGCGTCTTATTACAAGATTGTCCGTACGCCGGAAGAGGCTATAGAAAATTCGACCCACTTGTTTTTGGCGGTGCGATTCAATTGCAACAAGTGTCATGACCACCCGTTCGAGAGGTGGACGCAGGATCAGTATTACGAGGCCGCCGCCTACTTCGCGCAGGTTGGACTCAAGAAAGATGAAGCGTCTGGAAATGCGACCATCGGTGGTTCCGCTGTCGAGGGAGCCAAACCCCTCTGGGAAGAGGTGTTCGACACCGGTAGCGGCGACGTTAAGCATCAGAAGACCCAGCAAGTGGTTCCTCCCAAGTTTCCATTTCAGTGCAAGTCCGAAGTGCCGGATGGGGCATCGCGACGCCTTCAGTTTGCAGCTTGGGTGACCAGCAGGGACAACCCGTACTTTGCGAAGAGCTTTGTGAATCGGATGTGGGGATACTTGCTCGGTAAAGGGTTGATCGAACCGATCGATGACATCCGAGCTGGCAACCCGCCCAGCATCCCTGAGTTGCTCGAGTACCTTGAAAAGGACTTCATCGATAACGCGTTTGATGTCCGGCATTTGGTTCGCAATATTTGCCGGTCCGATGTGTATCAATTGGCGATCGATACCAATAAGTGGAATGCTGATGATGATCGTAACTACTCACATGCGATGCCTCGCCGGTTGCCAGCCGAGGTGCTGTTCGATGCGATTCACCAGGTCACTGGGGCAGCATCAAAGCTTCCCGGTTTGCCACCAGGCTCCCGCGCTGCAGCGCTCGCCGATGCGGACGCAGGACTTCCCGATGGCTTCTTGAACAATCTCGGGCGACCGCCTCGAGAAAGCGCTTGCGAGTGCGAACGCTCGAATGACCTGAAGCTCGGATCTGTCATGGCTCTGGTGAGCGGACCTACGCTCGGCGGCGCGATCGCCGACTCGGAGAACGCGATTCGAAAGATGGTCGACAGCATCCCTGATGATGCGGCGTTGGTTGATGAATTGTTCATTCGAGTTCTTAATCGCCATGCCACTGCCGAGGAAATACAGACTGCACTTTCTGCCATGACAGCGATCCAGAGGGATCATGAAACGCTGGTCGGGCAATTGGCTGAGCGCGAAGCTTGGTGGGTGACCGAAAAGCCAAAACGTCAATCAGCACTCGATGCTGAGCGGGAATCGACGAAGAACGCTCTCGAGGCTCGGAGAGAGCAGATACGACCGGAACGAGAGGCTGCGGAAAAGGCTCGGCAGGAGCGACTAGCAGCGGCGCAGGGGGCCGTACAAGCCTTCGAAGCGGCCCTTGATAACAAGCTTCAGGAGTTCATCGACGCCCGTCGCAACGGGCCACTATGGCAGACATTGGCCGCGACGCGGGCCGAAGCCAGCAACGGAGCCGTACTGGTTCCAGCAGGGGATCGCTCGGTGCGAGCCAGTGGATCGGCAGCGAAGGGGATCTATACCCTCAATACACAACCTGGGGCGACACCGATCACCGCGATTCGGCTTGAAGCATTGACCGCGCCTGATTTGCCAGCACAAGGCCCAGGGTTGCCACCAAATGGAAACTTTGTCGTCACGGAGTTGGAGCTTTTTGCAGGGTTGGCAGACAAGCCTGCAGAGATGCGACCCATCAAATTGGCGAAGGGTTTGACCGATTACGACCAACAAGGCTTCTCAGCAGCCGCGGTGATCGATGGGAAGAACAACGATCAAGGAGGTTGG
>VGZN01000072.1 GCA_016872635.1 Planctomycetota bacterium
GAACATTCCTTGGAAGTGATTGTCACCGGTGACAACCATTCTTTTACTTCGAACCGATCGCCTTGACCAGTGCCGATGTCAGACCAGTTGAATAGTCGGTCTCGCCATCCCATCCCCAGAGATTGCGGAGGATATCCGAGGTTAGGATGCCGCATAATCCCATCAGCAGCAGAACCATCGCCAACATGCCGACTTGAAGGCCAGTGTATGGGGTTTCTGGTGCACCGCGAAGTGCCACCATTCCACCTGCAGCGGTAGCGTCCACGAGATCTGAGCCGCCAAAATCTGCCCCTTCTTCCACCACCATGCCAGCGGCTTCTGGCATTCCGACTCCGTCACCAAAGCTACCGGAGTCTTCCAGTTCGATGACTTGAGAACCGCTGTCATCGTCTGCTTCAATTCCACCAGATGGAGTGAGCTGAAACTCTTCACCTTGGTCGAAATCGACCAATACACCACTGCCAAGTCCACTGATGCCGCTGGCATTGGGTTTCGACCCACCTACATCGGAACCTGCATCAGAGCCCAAATCGAGACCGGAAATGCCCGTGCCTGCGAGGTCGAGAGGTTCATCCTCAAGGGACAATCCACTGTCGGACGGGCTCATCAAATTGATGCCGCTTTCGGACCCCAAACCGATACCCGAATCGGATCCCAAAACCAAATCATCTTCGTCGTCGCTTGCGAGTTCTAGATCCCCTCCGAGATCGAGGCTGCCACTGCCACTAACGACAGGAGTTCCACCTTTTGAACCAGATTGCAAGCGTAGGTCGGAGCCGAGAACATTGGAATCAGGTTGACGGCCGACCAAGTCGATTCCACTAGCCTCTGCAGGGTCGACGGAAAGATCGAGATCGCTTCCCAGGTCAAGGTCACTGCTTGAGTCGCTTGGACTTTTCTGTACCAGCTTGACACCACTGCCGCTGTTCGGATCAGGTACCAAGGCAACGTCGCTACCTTCTTTGTCGTCTGAGAGTTTCAGATCAGAGCCCAACGCAAGGTCGCTTGAATCTTTTCCAATGGTTGGCCCGGACTTGCTCCCGCTGGCTCCAACTTCTCGTTCTGAAACGAGGATCGACGACCCACCGGCATCTTCATCGAGGGCATCCCCACCTAGTTCCCCTTGAACCCGCTCTATCTCTTCCTGTTTGAACTTCCAGCTGGGGCCGTCGCGGTAGCCGAAGATCTCCCCGCGCGAACGCATTTCGATCAATTCGTCTGTCGAAATACCCAAAATCTTGGCGGCTTCGTCAAGCGATAAGTAGTTTGACATTCCGGACCATTACTCCGACGAGGAAACACTGAAAAGAGGATGATTAAACTCCCTACTACACTAGTCTACGCAACCACTAGACGCTAGCTATTGTTTTCAGACAAGCTCATCAAAAACCCGGGAAGTTTTCCAACAGCCACACCTCGCCGTCCTGCCACCTGAATAAATCTTCCCCTAAATCCATTGAGTTTTAGGCTGAGAGACCAAGGAAAACGTCGTCGGGGATCCGTTTCCCGAGTTTTCCTTTCACGTCCGTCGGAGGGGGCGGGATCGTGCGGAACCTGTCGATTATGCACACGCTACCGGTTTTCCCGTCATGGTTTTCTATTACGGGGAAGATGGAACGATAGGGGTTGGGATACCTGCGGAATCCATCTCAACGGCGTCGATCCGCAAACCAACAGTCCCAGATTCAGAGATGTCGAGGGTAGCTACCCAGCCAAGCCACACAGCGGGATCCCCTGCGTAGTAGTCAAAGACAAAATTCCCCAAACTGTAAACAATAGGTTTTCCTTGGTGATAATCAATCGTTTGCGGGATATGGGGGTGCGCCCCGATCACCGCTGTGGCGCCAGCTTCGACGCATCGATGGGCTAGCTCCCGCTGGTCAGGGCGAGGCTGGGATTCCAGTTCTTCTCCCCAATGAAAGAACGGAATGACGACGTCGCAATGGAGCTCCCCTCGAGATTTTTTGATATCGGCAATCACCCAGTCGGGATTCAGCGGGGTGTTTCCTGGAAGCTTTTTCTGAGCAGCGTAAGCTTCCGCATAAAACTCATTGAAGCCCAACAAAGCAATCCGTTTGCCTTTTCGTTCTAAAATCAAAGGGCGCCGGGATTCCTTGATATTCCTTCCCCCTCCGAAATACGGCAAACCTACTTTTTGGAGGATTTCCATGCAGCCTACTAAGCCCTCGGGGCCGTAGTCCAACGAGTGATTGTTGGCCAGGCTCAAGGCATCGAAATGCCGTTTCAGAAACAGTTCTGAGCCGCTTGCTGCCCGAAATACGTAAGGCTTGCTTCGCCTCTTCCCCTCGTCACCGAGAACGCACTCCAAATTGCCAATCCGCAAATCGGCACCGTGGAGCAATTCCTTGCACCGTTCAAAAGGATCTTTTTCAAGCCCCACCCAGTGGCCAGGGCCATTGTCTAGCATGATGTCCCCGACAAAAACAACGCGGAGCGAGGGCTCTTCGGCAATGGCAGCCCCCTCGCTACCAGCGAATGTCTCCCCATAATTGCAGAAAACTAACAAAATCAGAATCCAGCCAGCGGGGCTTAGGCCTAGAAGTCGTGCACAAAAAATCAAAGAAATCATTCTGATGCTACCCCGAAGCCTAAAAAATGGAAATTCAGCCAGGAACCTGCAAAACCCACAATAGTCGACAGACTTCTCGCAGAAATAGCACTGGACAAAATACCGTGCCGTCGCCATCATAACTGGCCCGAAAATCCGAAAACCTATATTCCAAAGCTTACTCAGGAGTAGTTGTCGTGCCAAATATCGAGAGTGCAAAGAAGCGGCTTCGCCAGTCGCTCCAACGCCGCGCTCGCAACCGTGCTGCGAAGTCTTCGTTAAAAACGTCTATCAAGAAACTGCATTCCGCCGTCCAAGCCAAGCAGTTTGATACGGCCCGAACGCAATTTTCAGCACTTTGCAAGTTGCTCGACCAAACTGCCTCCAAAGGTATCATTCACGTGAACAAGGCTTCGCGTACTAAGAGTCGATTGAGCAACTACATCCGTAAGGCCTCGGTTGCTTAATTACCGCCAAGGGTTTGCACGAAACATCCGGCGATCTCCTGATCTCCTTACCCAGTTCTCGTTTTAACTATCTCGATTGCCTTCGTATCGGTAGGCAAGCGAAAACCAAAAATGAAGTGCTTGTAGCACGCCATCTGGCGTGCTATTTTTCTGCGCTCGCGGTAGCCCCCATATTCGGGGCACCGTTAGAACTCCCCCGCTGGGAACTCCCCGCACAAACGTTACCAAAGGACGAACTCTTTTTTTATCCCGGTACAGCCCGGACTCCATCCGATGAACTAGCATGTGTCTTTCGCTTGTTTAAAGGAATCGAGTCATGGAATTCGATCGCAATCGCTATTTTATGTTCGGAGTCGTCCTCTTTTTTCTGGGACTCCAATTCCGGTTTGTGGATTCATTCGTTTTGAATGAGAGCAGTACTCGTGCGCTCCACAAAATTGCAAAACAAGCCAAAGTGGCTGACGCCAACAACGCGACGAACGCCTACATGCAAGTTGCTCCTTCCCCAAAGAAAACAGTCAAACCACCCAACTGGCTAGGCTTTATTCTGCTGACTGCCGGCGGCGTCATGTCACTTCATGCGATGGTTCTCCCTAAACGACAATAATCCCGTCGCGTCTCCAATTCGCTGTCTTCGAATCCGAATCCAGAGTACAACCATGCCCAAAGTACATCGGATGCTGAATCGCATCGCTCATTCTGGATCGTTCTGGGTTTTCGTCAGCGTAGCATCGACGATGGTTTTGGTGAATTTGAATCGCGATCCGAATCCCGGTACATCCAGGGGCCTTTGGTCGAGTGCAGCCCTCGCTGAGGACACGCCTCCAACGCAACCTGCACCCAAAGAGCGAGCGCTACTCCGCGAAGGATCTACGATCGTCGAGGCGAAAGGAAAATTTCGTGTTGTGAAAGACAGACTGATTTTTCGGGAAGATGGCTCGACACGGACATTTGTCTGCCTCGAAAACCAAATGCTTCAACGAGTGGCATCGTATCTGTCGGATGAAGACCGACGATTGGTGTGGGTGGTAACCGGACGCATTACCGAGTACGAATCAAGCAATTATCTCCTCATTGAGAAGGCGACCCGTGGGCGTTAAGCGACCCGTGGGCGTTAAGCGACCCGTGGGCGTTAAGCGACCCGTGGGCGGCAAGCATCGGTGAATTTGAAACACAGCTAGCGAGGCCCTAAAAGACGCAGATGCATTAGCTTCTTATTGCCCGAGCTATCGGACAATTCAAGCGTTCCGTCCACGCTTCCGCTTCCCGTTGTCAGGCCGACCGGGCCAGTGACGATTAAGGGCATCAACGCGGTTTCCCCGGGGGTTAACTCTGGTTCGACATCGCTCCATTGTGCTATCGCCCCTTCCGGAACCAAAATCTTGGCTTGGTAATTCTCGCGTTGCTGCGATCGATTCGCCAACCGAATCCGGAAATTGTTTTGCAACGTCCTCGAACTGAGCACCGTGTAAGGGACACCCGGACTACGCGGGACCCTCGCATCAAACGAAAACTTCGTCAATAACACCATGACGAACAAAGTACTTGTTACTAGCGCCAATGCAGAATAGATAAAAGTTCTCGGACGCAGCCAGCCTTTTGCTATCCCATCGAGTGCATCTCGGCTGCTCTAGCGAGTCAGTCCCAGAGGCTTCTTGATCCGCTCCATCACGTCGTTGCACACATCGATGCATTGAGTGCAGTGGATGCATTCCATCTGCAACCCGTTTCGGATGTCGATACCTGTCGGGCAAACTGCAGTGCAGTGGCCACAATCAATGCAGTCTCCACCTGTTCCAGCCAACGAACGCCCCTTGTGCCTCGGTTCACCACGATGAATATCGTACGTGACAATCAAACTTTTTCGATCCAGCATTACCGATTGAAACCGCCCGTAAGGACAAGCCACCATGCAAAGCTGCTCCCGGAAAAAAAGGAAGTTGTACATCAACCCTGCGGTAGCAACTGCCATCACACCAAAAGTCTGCGGGTGCTTTAACGGAGATAACTGCATCCATTTGGATAGCTGTTCGGTGCCGATAAAGTAACTTAAAAATGTATGAGCCAGAAATAAACTACACGCTAAATAGACCATCAATCGCGCACCCTGCAAAAACGCATTTACCGAACGCTTGGACGTTCCCCCCTTACCTCGAGTACCTGCAAACAAACGGTCGATCGGACGAAACAGAAACTCCAAGTAAACCGTTTGTGGGCAACCCCACCCACGCCACAATCGTCCTCCAACCGCTGTGAAAAACATGACCGTGAAAAATACAGTCAGCATCAAAAGCGTTACCAACGGGGTATCGGTTGGATAAAACGTATGCCTAAAAAAGGTGAACTCACGGGCTGCGATATCAAGCAGAATTATCGGCTTGCCTCCAATACGCAAATGCGGCAGTGTCACGAAAAACGCGATCAATGCATACGCCAAGTTCCGTCGCCGTCACCAATACTTACCCTGTGCTAAAGCCGGATTGATCCACTTACGAGTTCCATCGCAGTGCAAGGTGGGGAGCACCATTTCGGCCGCAGGAATCAAAGAGCTATCCAATTCCGTTTGAGAATTGGAACCGGACTGACGCTCGTTGGATGAGCTTGGGGATGACATGATTGTTTTTGGTACCAGAGGTAATGAACAGCATCAAATCTGGTGTTGGTCGCGCAGATTCTTCCTATTCATTTATCATCGAATCCAATCGGTTTCCGAACAAGACAAACTAGATGTTTCCTCCCTGCCACTCTGTCGCATCCCAATAAAATCGAGACTTTAAGACAACGGCCGCTCCGTTAAACAGCAAGCCATGAGCATTCAGTTTCAACCCACTAGATAAACTGTATCGAAGATGAATGAGCGATATCGCATAGGTATAAATCCATTCGGCGAATCCTGCCATTGGAATTGAGGCTACTTCAAATCTTCGTGTGGCCGCATCATCGCCGATGGCTGCCCTTTTTTGAACTGCAAGGAGTACTTTCTGGCCGAATTTGTCCTCGGTTGGGGGTAAACCACAACCGAGTTTTCTTGCCTCTCTACGGTTTCTAGGAACAGTTGGTGGACGAGCCAATCACGCGATTCAGTGACCGATTCCGAGCGAGGAGGAAATAACTCGAGATAAATCCAGATCCATCCGCGTTCCGATTCCATACCTACCCACTTCAAGTGGGACCGGGTGGGATCTTGAAGAGTTTTTCCCTCTGCAACATCCGCCTTTGTGACGGTGTCTGCTTCGCTGTGAGCTTCCTTCGATATCTCTGAAATGCGTTCGTCGATCTCTTGATGGGACAGATCGATTGAAAAACGCACTATAAAAAACTGACCATTCAGGAAATCGGTAACTAACCCCGGAAATGTATCGTCTTCTATCGAAATCGACTTCCCTACGACTTTGGAAAGCTCCTTTTCAAGGTCTTGAGGATGGACTCGCAACGCGATTTCCCAGCGATCGGAACCGTTCCATTCCATTTGCCCGATACAAACGTGGAATGGATGGGGGGCATACGCCATTGAGGAGCTGTTTGATTTTCCTAATACCATCGCGATGACGAAAACGCTGAAGGACGCTGATAGTACTGTCCGGGAGCGTTGACTGAAGATATTAAACATTTAGAAGGTTCCGTTTTCTGGCCTTCTTATCTTTCTTATTCTTCTTTGCAGACTCTTCCTTTCGATCGGTTTCAGACTTCTTGTCGGTATCGATCGGCTTGGACGGTTCCTTTGCCGACGTTTTCGCCTCGGAGGATTCACGTGGCTCCTGGGATTCTTTCTCCTGTTGCTCCTCGGATTCTTTGGCCTTCCTTGCCGCTTCAGCAGCTCGCTTTGCTTTTGCCATTGGATTATCGTCCGCAGAACGGCGCTGTCCTTTGAAAAGTTGGAACCGAGATGGCTCGATCACCGGCGGGAAATGGTTATTATCCCGATTGATATCTGCTGTCTCTCGATAGGGATCGAGCTCAAATTTTACGATGGGCTTCTCGGTGACAACCAGTGTGTCGCATTGGTTTGTGTCCATACGCCATACTTCCGCTGGAATTCGAATTTCCTGAGTACTGCCATCTTCGAGGGTGGCTAACAGGATCACTGGCATGATCAGTCCTCCAATGTTTTTGAACTGAATGCGATAAAACCGATCGGAGGTATTCAGCAAAGCCTTATCCTTGTCGCTCAGCTCACTGAGCCCTTTCTCGTAGGCGCGACGCTGCTCATCGGTTACTTCATCTGGGTCGTATTCGTTGTAAAAATCCTTCAGTTCCGGGTACTGATCGGCTCGCTTTGGCAACTCTTTGTTGCGCTGCTGCGATAGGGTGGGGAGACGGGATTCTTTCTTTTCTTTTAACTCTTGCACTGTCTCGTCAGGAGTTCGCCTGTCGAGCATAAAAACTTCGATCTTATCAAGGGAGATATCGCAATGGTCGGTTGTGTAGAACCAGCCTCGCCAGAACCAGTCAAGATCACGGCCGGTTGCATCTTCCATGGTGCGGAAGAAATCCGCCGGCATAGGTCGTTTGAATTTCCAACGTCTTGCGTATTCCTTGAACGCAAAATCAAACAACTCACGACCTAGAATCGTTTCGCGCAAAATATTTAACGCTGTCGCCGGCTTGCTGTATGCATTGGGTCCAAATTGAATAATGGAATCGCTGTTGGTCATGATCGGCACCTGATTGGTGCTTTGCATGTAAGGCACGATCAACTCAGGTTCACCGCGCTGCGACGGATAGTTTTCTTCCCATTCTTGCTCGGCCAAGTACTGAAGGAAGGTATTGAGTCCTTCGTCCATCCAGGACCACTGCCGCTCATCGCTGTTGACGATCATCGGGAAGTAGTTGTGCCCCACTTCGTGAATAACGACGGTAATCAATGCGTACTTGGTATTGGCGGAATAGGTTCCATCGCCTTTTGGACGAGGTCCATTGAAACAGATCATGGGATATTCCATGCCGCCAACAGGACCATTCACGCTGATCGCCACTGGGTAGGGATAGTCAAACGTGTAACGGCTATATACGTTGAGCGTATGGATAATTGCGTGCGTGGAGTACTTGCTCCAAAGGGGTTCCCCTTCATTCGGATAGTAACTCATGGCCATCACTCGATGATCGTTCACTTGGTGGCCTTGAGCATCCCATATGAACTTTCGACTCGACGCAAATGCGAAGTCTCGTACATTTTCCGCCCTGAATATCCATGTCTTGGTGGCATCTGTCCCTTCCTTTTCGTTCTCCTTGGCTTCCTCTGGAGTCACGATGAACAAAGGCCGATCCGCGGTCTGGGCAGCGAGCAACCTCTCTTGTTGCTCCGCAGTTAAAACCTCATTCGGATTCTGCAATTCTCCTGTCGCTGCCACGATGTGGTCCGCTGGCGCTGTGATCCGAACGTGATAATCTCCGAACTCGAGCGTAAATTCCCCTTGGCCCAAATACTGTTTGTGCTGCCAACCGGTAACATCCGTGTAGGCGGCTAGGCGAGGGAACCACTGTGCAATCTCATAAATGTAATTCTTGTCTTTTTCGAAGAACTCATAACCCGTCCTTCCATTGAGTAGTCTCGCATTGTTGATCTTGTAAGACCATCGAATTTTCATCGAAAACTCTTCACCGCTGAGGAGCGGTTCGGCAAGATCAATCCGCATCATCGTATCGACCAAAAATGTCTTAAGCGGCCGATCGAGAGAATCGGTCACCGCTTCGATTTTGCATCGTCCATCAAACCAGCGACGTTCTTGGATCGACTCCATTTCTGCGGTCGATACGCGATTCGAGAACGAACTCCGCATCCCGCGAGTACGGTTTGCATCGCTGTCGGGAGCGAACAAGTTTGGATCGATCTGTACCCAGAAGTACCGCAGTGTATGTGGCGATTGATTGCGGTAGCGAATTGTTTCAGAACCTGCAATCGACTGATCCGAATCATTCAAGGTAACGTCGATGCTGTAGTCGACACGCTGTTGCCAATAGTCCGGCCCAGGCTCACCCGCTGCAGAGCGGTACGAGTTTGGAGTCGGAAGGATCTCCTCAAGTTGCCGAAATTTGTCTTCTTGACCAAGCTTGCGATTCGGGAAGGGCTGTGCATTCGCTGTTCCGCTACATAGGAACCCCGAAAATAAGAGTGCTACGAACGACGCGATGGCACCCAGGACTCGACGCTCAACAGACATAATTTTCCCTTGTTGTTGCTTTCATGGTGTTTGGAGCCTAGCCATTGAAAGGATCTATGATGGATGCTGGGGAGGATTCATCAATCATTTCGAAACCTACCAACCCATCGCGAAACAAGCCATCATGGAAATGAGTTCCATAGCTATTTCGCTGGCCCACGAGTTGTTCATTTTAACTGCTGGGTAACCTTTTCCAAATAGGATATTTTTCCAGGCTAATTCCCAACCGCCGATTGTCAAAATCGAGGCAAGCGATGGATCGGATCGCTTGCGCAGTCGTAAAATACCCCAAGTCTAGCAGTTTTTCTCTTATCCCTTTCGCCCGCATTCCCGTCGCTCCCAGCACCCGAGCACGCGAACAATTTGAGAAATCTCGCCGGTTCGTTTGCGTGCCAATAACCCTAGTGCACAGTAGTACTGTCGACCAAGCAAGTGGAGGTAGCGAACCCGCCGAGAAGATCGCGCTCGGTGAAAGTGACTATATGTCGTCACGCTCAAAGGGTTTCTCGCCTATCCCACTTGGGTTCGATTTTTTAGGAAATGACGCTCTGTGGGAAGGCCTCGTGCCTCTCCAGATCTGTCGATTAAGGATGACTATTAAAGGGATTTGTTATGCGCCGCATGATGCAAGCGTTGTTTTTTTTCGCTGCCGGGTCCGGTTCTCTAACGTCCGTATGTTTGGCACAGCACGTAACTTCTGCCCAGGCGAACAACCCTGTGGTAGTTGTACCCAATTCCACGCCGCAACCCATGTTTGCGACACAGCAGATGATCCATTGTGGAAACCCACAAGGAAACGCGGATTCCCACTCTCCTTTGGCCCTTCTGATGGACGCGGATCCCTGCCATCCAAGCCTCTGGGCAAGTTACCCAGCAGAACGAGCCGCACGACTGAACCATCTCTATCATCATCTTAACGGCTGCGATTGCCTCGATCTCGAGCGAGGTCTTCATTCGCAACCTTCGATGATTTGTGGCGATACGAATGGTGGTCATGGGACTGCCTGCAGTGGTTCTGAGTGCGACTCGGCATCGACCCGCATCAACCGCTACCGCACCCAACACGGCTCAGCACAAAAGGCAACCTTCTCGAGCCTCTACAGTGAGCCAACTGCAGCATGTTCCAGCGGATGCAAGCCCCTTGGAGTCCATAAACTGTTCAAACCTACTTCTAGCTGCGACACGGTTGCCCCATCCGCAGTTCCCGCACCAACACCGGCATTCAACGCCACTCAGGCTCCTAATCCCTCGAACCGATTGGCCGTCCCAAGCCAACTTTATGCTGCTCCGTCGGTCCTTCCAATAGCAGCAAATCCAGTCATGGGTATCTCCCGTTAGGTCGCTGAGTTCCCACGATCCCCATCCGATGGGCGTGTTCGAGTCGAATGTTCGATTCGAACATGCTGCACCAAAGATTATCCTCGGCCGACTGTTACTTCTAGGCAATCTGTAGCATTGCCAACAACGGACTCTTATAAACCGACGTGACCTGCCGATAACAAAAGCAGCACGGATTGGTTAGTCGACCCACTTGAAAAAGTGGGCCAACCGACAATTGGGCCATGGTATGGCGATGGAGCGACATACCATGGCTTTTTTTATCGACTTTTTTAGCCTCGACGGGCATGCTTACCGTCCGATGGTTCTCGCCCTGGCTAACTTGCCAGAGGAAGTAAAACGCGAACTGCGAGTTCTAGAATAATGCAGAGGATCTAAGCCAGAATATCCGTAGCAACACGGCCTGCGACATCGGTTAAGCGGAAGTCTCTGCCTGCATAGCGATACGTCAGGCGTTCATGGTCCAAGCCTAGCAGGTGAAGGATAGTCGCATGCAAATCGTTGATATGCATCTTGTTTTCAGCCGCATAGTATCCATAGTCGTCCGTCGCGCCATAGGCATACCCGCCCTTGACTCCACCGCCCGCCATCCACATGCAGAACCCATGGGGATTGTGATCTCGGCCGTTGCCTTGGGACGTTGGCGTCCTTCCAAATTCGCCTCCCCACAAGACTAAGGTATCCTTTAGCAAACCTCGCTGCTCCAGGTCGGTCAAGAATCCTGCAATGGGTTTATCTACCTCTGCCGCGTTCTTTGTATGTCCATGGTACAAATCGCTATGCTGATCCCATTGCACCTCGCTGTCGCTGTGAGTGACTTGGACAAAGCGGACACCCCGTTCCAAGAAACGACGCGCCATCAGGCACTCTCGTCCAAAATTCTCGGTGACAGGATCATCGATCCCGTACAAACGCATCGTCGCCTCTGTCTCCGATCGCAGGTCCTGGATCTCCGGCATGGACGTCTGCATTCGATAAGCCAATTCAAATGCTCCGAGCCGTCCTTCGATCGCAGCATCGAAAGGATTGGCCTGCGCATAGGATTGGTTCATCTCCTCCAGCAGATCGAGTTGCTTGCGTTGTTCTGACTTCCCTATTTTGGGATTCGCAATGTGTTGGACAGAAGCCTGCATGGCTTGTTGGCTTGCGTTTCCAATCGGAGTCCCTTGGCAGTAGGTAGGCAAGAACGCAGTTCCCCAGTTGTTGACGCCCCCATGGGCCAACGTCGGACAAATGGTGACAAACGCGGGTAGGTCCTGATTCTCGGTACCCAACCCATAGGTGACCCAAGCTCCTAGACTTGGACGGACAAATTGATCGCTTCCCGTGTGGATCTTGAGGAGTGCACCGCCGTGGGCGGGGTTACTTCCATGCAGTGATCGTAGAATGCAGAGCTTGTCGATATGCTTCGCGACATTCGGAAATAATTCGCTAACGGGTAAACCAGACTCCCCATGCTGATGAAACTTCCAAGGGGATTTCAGTAGATTGCCTTGTTGAGCAAATACGACACGGGGCAACTCAAACGGAGGTGGCTTGCCATCGTCCCGAGTTAGCAGTGGCTTTGGGTCAAACGTATCAACATGGGAAGGACCACCCTTCATAAACATGAACACAATACGTTTCGCACGAGGTAAAAAATGGGTCGATTTGGGAGCCAAGGGATTTGCCCGAGTCGCCGATTCGTCACCATAGATCACGGAACTCATCAACGACTGAAATGCTAAATAGCCAAACCCAAGGGCTGTCGATTTGAGCATCCTGCGTCGGGAGGCAAGCTCCATGGCGGACTCATCGTTTTTCCATAAATCATTCATAGCTGCAAAGCTCCTTCGGGCTACCTCGCAAAGAAAAACTCGTTGCAGATTAATAGGTTCTGAGCGAGAAGTCCCCATGCTTTCTGCTCGATGGAAGCCACTGCCGAAACTCCAGTCGTGGGTAATGGGCCGTTGGGCGAGGAAATCGAAGTGTTCGGCGATAGTTCGCTGGTAGCGATGAGGGAGTCGACAAACGCAAGGGACTTGTTCCGTTCCGAATCGGTCGCTTCTCGGTTGAGGACTTGGTGGTACAACCACTGCAATCGCGCTTCGGGTGTCGTCGTCGACTCCAAGCATGCGCGAGCAAGATTTTCCGACGCGCCGAGTACCCACTCGGAGTTCATGAGCAGGAGTGATTGCGGCGCCACCGTGGTCGATTGTCGATCTCCACCCGGCATCGTTGGGTCCGGGAAATCGAACTGCTCTAAATGCGAAAATAGATGGTTGCGAATGATCGGCAAATAAACGGTCCTACGCACGCTGTCGTAACGGGTGTGATCGATGGAGGTGTGGTCAAACACAAACTGACGATTCCGCAAGGGTACCGATTTGCCACCTAACCTCAAATCGAGATTGCCCGCAACGAAGAGGATCGAGTCTCGGATCTGCTCTGCGGACAACCGCTGAGTACGAAATCTCCACAGCGATTGATTTTCCGGATCGACGACCAACGCTTGCTCGGTGGACTCATTCTGACTAGCCATTTGATAAACGCTCGAACTCATGATCAAGCGATTCAATTCTTTGACAGACCATCCCGACTCGATAAACCATCGGGCTAGAAAATCGAGGAGTTCAGGATGCGATGGTCGATCGCCCAGCCTACCAAAATTTTCGGTGGATGCGACCAGTCCTCTTCCAAAGTGCCAGCGCCATACTCGATTGACGATCACTCGAGCTGTCAACGGATGATTGGGATTGGATAACCATTTCGCCAGTTCCAACCGGCCACTGCTGCGGCGATTGAATACGGGGTTTTCTCCGTAGACTCGCATGACTTCAGGGAAGTCTCTCCGAACGACATCACCCAGGTTTCGGTGGCTACCGCGGATGTGAATAGGAATGCCTTCGATAACACCCCGATCGGCAACTCCCATCACCGCAGTTTCATCCGGCGCAGAGCTCTCGATCAGCCTTGCCTCGGTCGCCAATGCATGAAGGTTCTCGACGGTGACCTCATCGAGTGCATGTTCCATCTTCGCGGGAATCGCCAGGAATCCACCAGCATCATTGAGGGCCACCCTCGCTCGCTCTTGCATCGGATCTGAAAGCGCCGCGACCTTCGGATCGGCATTCCTGGAATCAACCCATGCTCTCTGAGTTGCATCAAACAGCGATTCGTAATGGCAGAGGATCCCATCTAAGTCACCTTGGGATGCTAAGTCTCGCCACGCCTCGAACAAAGGATCTTCGGTGTGGAACTCCAAGTGCTTTCGGCAGTGGGCCAAGACACGTGGATGCAATCCATACTTTGCACCCGCCAACGCCCACTCATTCAGTGTCGCTGACGAGTCGTGTTTGGCCGTAGTCGCTAAATACAATGCAGCCTGCGATCGCACCCGATCGCGTAGTTTTTGCATGGCCCCACTCTTTGCAGTGTTGAATGCAGCCTGCTTTTCAGCAATCTTCGTATTAATCGCATTGAGCGATGCCTTCTCGTCGGCCGACGCATAAGAAATTTCATTCCAATGCTTGATCGCCCCAAAATTGGAATCACCGAATGTTTTTGTTCCCTTAAAGATCGCCGCAAGCGCGTAATAATCGCGCTGCTTGATGGGATCGAACTTATGATCGTGGCACCGTACGCAACCGAGTGTCATTGCCATGAAGCACTTCCCGATCGCATCGAGTTGCTCGTCGATGGTATCCATCACGAGTTTATCCCGATCAGGTTCCGCGAGAACCTTGGCCCCAAGAACGAGGAAGCCGGTCCCAGTCACGGTCTCGCGATTGGAATCGGGTAGCAAATCTCCAGCGATCTGTTCCTCAAGAAAACGATCGAACGGTTTATCCGCG
>VGZN01000073.1 GCA_016872635.1 Planctomycetota bacterium
AACGCTGGGATTACGTTCCGTCTGCAAAAAGAGCCTCTTGAGGAACTTCGTAAATCCAACGAAGGGAGTTCGGATGAGGGTGGCACCGCATTCACTGCGATGGTCGGTTATTTCGGCGAGACAGCCCGCAAAGGGGCTGATGTCTATGTGCTGGTCGATGACCAACTCGTGTTTAAACACCTCGGATTGGGGCGCAATGATGGCCTTCAGACGATTCGGCACGAGTTGCCTGCAGGTGCTACCACGCTGACGCTGATCGCGACCGATGGGGGTAACGGAATCGGTCATGACCAAATCTGTTTTATCGATGCGTCGCTAGCACCGATCCATCGCGAGGAGTCCCAGGAGGAAGCGTTGCGAATTAGCGAACTTCACAAGGCGTCTGATGAGCTTCAAGCCGAGTTGGCATCATTGCCGGAAGCGATGCGGGTCTACGGAGTGGTGCCTGAAACGCCATCTGAGATTCGGCTGCTAAACCGCGGAAACACCGAAGATGCTCGCGATGTGGTACTGCCGGGAACGATTGCATGCGTCGGGCCTCGCTTGGATTCGATCGCTGCACTCAACAGCCAATCGACCGACGCACAGCGCCGAGTCGCATTGGCGGAGTGGATCTGTTCGACAGAAAATCCATTGCCGGCGAGAGTGTTGGCGAATCGATTATGGCATCACCATTTCGGCACGGGCTTGGTGGCGACCCCAAGCGATTTTGGACTCGGTGGTGCACCGCCATCGCACCCGGAATTGCTCGATTGGTTGGCCAACCAATTGCATCGAGGGGCATGGTCCGTAAAACGCATGCATCGAATGATTTTGCTTTCGGATGCCTATCAGCGGACTTCGGTCCGGCCCGGGAATTCTTCACCGGTAGTCGATGCGAGCAATCGATTTGTCTGGCGACAGAACCCTAGGCGTTTGGATGCCGAGTCTCTGCGCGATACGATTCTAACCGTTTCAGGTTCACTTGTTCATTCGCTGCATGGTCCCGGATACCGAGATTTCGACTATCAGGAGGAGTACGCTCCCGTCTACCAACACCGCGTCTTGGAAACAGCCGATGTGTTTCGGCGCAGTATTTACCGTTTCGTGGTTCGGACGACGCCTCATCCATTCCTAACCAGCCTGGACTGCCCTAATCCAGCCACCATGACCCCGGTTCGAAATACGACAACCACAGCCATTCAATCCTTGGCGACGCTCAACAATGCTTTCGTTCTTCAGCAGAGCGATCGACTCGTGATGCGATTGCAACACGAGTCTGGGGATCGGGCTGACGCTCAGGCCGAACGGGCGATTCGGTTGGCCTTTGGAAGGAAGCCGACTCCAGCAGAGATTGCTAATGCCTCTCGACTGATCGAGTCTGCAGGTTTGTTTCAATTGTGCAGGATCCTTTTTAACACCAACGAGTTTGTATATGTCGATTGAGCATAGATCGATGAACTCGCAGATCTCGGATTCCCCGAAGGTTGAAGATTCTGTTCTTCGGAGCACTCGACGCGATTGGCTTGCACGCACGGGGACAGGATTGGGCGCGATCGCTTGCGCGGCGATGCTGCAGCGAAAAAACTCTGCTAGTCCAATAAACCGATCTATTGGCGATGGACTTCATCATGCCTCACGGGCCAAGCATGTCATCGAGATCTTTTGTCCTGGTGGACTGAGCCATGTCGACACCTGGGACTACAAGCCCGCGTTAGAGCGACTGCACGGAACTCCTTTTGACTCCGAGTTGGGGAAGCAAACCTTTGCAGGAGTCGCTGGCAAGCATGCCAAGGGTTTTTGGAGCTTTCGCCAACGGGGCGAGTCCGGGTTGTGGATCTCGGACCTGTTCCCGAAGCTGTCTCAGTGCGCGGATGACATGGCATTGATCAATTCCATGCAGAGCAAGTCGGCGCTGCATGGGCCTGCGATGTTCATGATGAACAGCGGTTTCATTCAACCCGGCTTTCCCTCGATGGGAGCGTGGGTGACGTATGCCCTAGGAAGTGAATCGGATAATCTGCCTGAGTTTGTGGTGTTGCCCGATCCGCGAGGACTTCCGCCGGGTGGCATTATCAATTGGGGCGCTGGGTTTCTGCCGGCCGTTCACCAGGGGACCGTCATGGAGATCGGAGGTGGGACGGAGGTGATCCGAGATCTATTCCCCGCGAGGGAGGTCGATCGAGAGGCCGAAGAGCAAGGGTTATCGCTCCTGGAGCAGTGGAATCGCCAACATGCTAGCGAGCGGCCTGGGGACTCGTTGCTCGAAGCTCGAATCACTTCGTTTGAGCTCGCGGGGAAATTGCAAATGAGCGCTCCCGAGGCGGTCGATCTAAGTCGAGAGTCGCAACCCATTCACGCGTTGTACGGATTGGACGATCCCGATATCGGACCCTTTGGCAGGCAATGCTTGCTGGCACGGCGGTTGGTGGAACGTGGCGTACGATTTGTTCAAATCTACTGCGGTGCAGAAAACACTTCGAAGAAAGCAATTCGGCCAAACTGGGATTCGCACGAAGACATCGTGCGAGACCATGGATACTGGGGAAGAATCTTGGATACCGGCGTCTCGGCCTTGATCGAGGATCTCAAGCAACGAGGATTGCTGGACTCAACATTGATCATCTGCACGAGCGAGTTTGGACGGCAACCGTTCATGCAGGGGGAACAGAAGGGGCGGGATCACAACCCTGGGGCCTTTACGGCATGGATGGCGGGAGGCGGCGTCCGCGGTGGCATTCGATATGGAAGCAGCGATGATATCGGGTTCAAGGCCGCGGAGAATCCGACCTACTGCTATGACCTTCACGCGACAGCGTTGCATCTGCTCGGAATCAACCACGAGAAATTGACGTTTTATCACAATGGGATTCAGCGGCGATTGACCGATGTCCACGGTCGAGTGATTCCCGAACTCCTCGCAAACTCATAGCAGTACTCTGCTCGCTTGCGAGCGTGCAACCAAACTATTGAATCTCTTTTAGGTCTTTGGAGCCTGGAATATCTTCTGGCCACACGGTCCAAACCGGAGTGATTTCACGGATCTTTCGGATATGCTCGTCCCGCTGCTTCTCTTTTTTGTCTTTGACGAGTTGCTTGCGGATCTCGGCTTGTGCCTGAGGGAATGTCATCGTGTAGGCATCTTCGCGTTCGAGGACTTCGATGATGTGGAAGCCCTCGCTGTCCTCAAGGATTTGGCTCAGGGCTTTCAGTTCGATGGAAAAAACCGCTTCCTCGATTACTTTGCTCTTGAGGGATCCAGGGGAAACCCAGTCGACGTTTCCACCGTCACTAGCTCCGAATCCTTTGGATAGACTTTTTGCTACCGCGTCAAAGGAACCGCCGAAGTAGACTTGGTTCCCCATGTTCACGATCTCCGCGTAGGCCGCATCGCGATTCGGAGTCGCTTTGAAGGTCGAAGACAAAATTCTGAAGCGAGCACGCGCAGATTTGTTCCAAAGATCTGGATGAGCGTCGTAATAGTCTTGCATCTCATGAAGTTCTACAGTGGGTTTATCTTGGACATGTTCTCGCAACGCCTGTTCAGCCCACATCTGTTCCGCGAATGAACGTTTGAGCCATTCTAGGCTCCGGCCACTCTTCTCCAGACCCTCGATAAATTCAAGTTCGGTTTCGCACTTCGCGCGAACCATTTGCTCGGGGAGAACCTTTGTTCTAAAAATCTCAGCGGTCTTCGCATTGATTTTCGTCCGAATTTCATTGCGCTCCTTGGTTGGTTTGCCAGCGGTCTGTGCATTGATGAAATGCTGCGCCAAGCACTTTTGTTCGATCGATGATGCCAAGCCTTTGCGAATAGTGGCTTCGAATGCCGGGTTTGAGATTGTTGCCTTGTTGAGTACGTTCGGGGGTACCAAGTCCCCGAGGAGAATCCGCTCCTCGCCCACTACGGCGATCACCCGGGCTGCAACAAACAGATCTTGTTCCTTGGTCGTTGGGGGGGGAGCATTGGGCTCTGAATCAGCTTCTACGGCATTCGTAGCCAACGTGTCGGTTGCTTCGCCGTCCGCGATCAATGGGATTGTCTCCCTTGCATTAGGGATCGCTCGTGCCACGATGCGCGTTGCTTCAGGTGGCTGTGGTGCCGGTAGTTGTGCAAAAGCGATCGCCGGAATTAGCGTGAGAAGGATGGCTGTGACGCTGCTCGCTGTTATCCAACCGGATGTTTCTCTAAGTCTTTTGCGTGTGAGCGAAAAAGCGTTCATGCGAATAAGCATCCGTGCCATTTGAATCTTCGAATCGAACCTGATATCCATCCTCGGGATCGTCAATCCCCTAGGATCCTCCTCGAAAGGTTTCCATGGATGAGGATCCGATCGGAGAGATATAGTCTGTCGGCGAGTCGCCTTCCTTGATCTGCGATCGCCCACAGTCCGCCGCGTATTAGGTCGATACTCGATTCGAGGTTACCAACGCAAGATCTTTTGCAGCGTTGCTAGCAAATCGATCTTGGCCAACCTCTCGGAATCGGTGAGTTCCGGTTCCTTCGCGGCGGGTTCTTTTCGCGAGTGAGCGTGTTTGTGGTGGGGGTAGGTCGGCTTCGGTTCGCTGAGGGGTTTTGGGGTCCAGAGCGGCCAGTAGGCCTGTTCGCGGTCGACCACTCGCAACTGGCTTCCATGCTTTTCGGCGAGTTGCGCGATGCGGCGTGCATCCGTGTATCCAAAGCAAAGAAAATTGTCTTGGATCGAAATCGAGCGGATGGACCATAGAGTCGCATCCATCTTCAATTCCGCGATGTTGAGCATTCGATCGACGGGTTTGGGGAGATCGCCAAAGCGGTCCATGAGTTCCTGGCGCATGTCGGCTACCGACTGGATATCGCGAAGACGGCTGATGCGCCGATACACGTCGATCTTTTGGCGCATGTCGACGACATAGTCAGTGGGCAAATAGGCCTCGATCGGTAAATTGACTTCGACATCTAGACTCAGTTTGGGTGGTTGCCGCGTCAATTGGCGTACCGCCGCATCGAGCAATTGGCAGTAGAGTTCATAGCCCACGGCTGCGATGTGGCCGCTCTGCTGCGTACCGAGGAGATTCCCCGCGCCGCGTATTTCCAAATCGCGCATCGCGATTCCAAAACCCGCACCGAGTTGAGAAAACTCCTCGATCGCATGGAGTCTCCTGGCGGCGTCAGGATTGAGATGTTTGCTCCTATCCACCAGCAGATAGCAGTGGGCTTGGTTTCGATATCTTCCAACCCGTCCACGGAGTTGATGGAGCTCGGACAACCCGTAGCGGTCAGCATCGTCGATGAAAATTGTGTTCGCATTTGGAATGTCGAGTCCACTCTCGATGATGGTGGTTGCGAGGAGAATATCAGTGCGATGCTCGACAAAATCGAGCATGACCTGTTCCAAACCATCTTCGGGCATTTGACCATGTCCGATCACGATGCGGGCTTCGGGGACGATTCGTTGGAGCCGCGCGGCTACGTTGTGCATGTCCTCGATACGGTTGTGGACAAAGAAGATCTGGCCATCGCGGTTGAGTTCGCGAAGGATAGCATTCCGGATCAATGCGTCGTTCCAACGCACGACTCGGGTTTCCACAGCCATCCGTTCTTCGGGTGCGGTTTCCAAGTTAGAGATGTCGCGTATTCCCACCAAGGACATGTGCAGGGTGCGAGGAATCGGAGTTGCCGATAATGTAAGCACGTCGACTTGGGTGGCTGCTTTTTTGATCCGCTCTTTCAGTTCCACACCAAACTTTTGCTCTTCGTCGATGATGAGCAAACCAAGATTAAAGAACTGAACGTCGTTGGACGCGAGTCGGTGAGTGCCGACGACGATATCGATTTGGCCGTTTGCGATCCGTCGGACCGTTTCCTTTTGTTCGGCATGGGATTCGAATCGATTGAGCTTGGCGATTTCGAACGGAAATTCAGCCATCCGTTGCCGAAACGTCTTGAAGTGTTGTTCCGCGAGGACCGTCGTGGGGACTAGTACGCCAACTTGATAGCCACTCTCAACCGCTTTGAAGGCAGCTCGCATCGCTACTTCGGTTTTGCCGAACCCTACATCTCCGCAAATCAGTCTCTCCATGGGACGAGGGGAGGTCATGTCCTTCTTGAAGGCGGCGATCGCCGTCAACTGATCCGGTGTTTCTTCATAGGGAAAGGATGCTTCGAACTGCTGCTGCCAGACGGAGTCCGGTTTGAATTGAATACCGACCTGGCCACGGCGTTGGGCTTGCAATTGCAGCAATTCTGCGGCCATATCAGCCACTGCGTGTTCGGCGGCTTTTTTCTGTTTAGCCCATGCTTGACCACCGATTTTGGCTAGTTTTGGTCGTGTCTTTGTTCCACCGACATAACGTTGGACCAAATCGATTTTGCTCGCCGGGACATAGAGTTTCGTACCCCCATCAAATTCGAGCATCAAGTGCTCGTGCTTTTGCCCTTCCTTTTCGATCATCTCCATGCCGAGATAGATGCCGATCCCGTGCGAGAGATGGACGACCAGATCCCCTTCTCGGAGATCGAGAAAGCTATCAATCGCTCGCGATGCGAGTTTCTTGCTCGATCGCTTCAAGGTGGACCGTCGCAGCAATTGATTCACGGTCAGGATATAAGCTCCCTGGCCGGGGATCTCAAAGCCGCTGCTCAAAATCCCGACAACCAGCCGCAATCGCCCCGATGAGTAGGCGAGGCTCGATTTCAAAATGTCATGGAGTCGCGCTTTTTCGCCATCGTTGATGCAGACCACAGCCGCCACTCGTCGCTCCCCGAGAGCTTGGTCGATTTCCTTGGAGAGATTTTCCAATTCGCCTCCGATCCGTTGAACGTCCCCGATGGGGATTCGGATCAGCTCGCCGAGTAATCCCTCTGCCGCGAGTTGTGAGATTTGCGCATAGGCATACGATTGGAGTCTTTGCATCAATTCGATGGGATCTTTGAACCGTTCTGGAAAAGGAACTCGCGCTTGAAACGCGTGCGCGCCATGCAGTGCAGCAACGGGCTCGCTGACGAGGACCATCGTTTCCGGCGTCAAGAAATCGATCAGTGTTGCCTCTTCGCGAGTAGCTTCATTGGCCGCAATCAAATCGATGCGATCCATGCGTGTGATGGATCGCTGGGTTACCGTATCGAACGTGCGTATCGATTCAATTTCATCGTCGAACCACTCGATGCGGCGAGGTTCGGACGCGTCGGGAGGAAAGACATCGAGGATACCGCCACGCGCGGTGAACTCGCCTGGCAGTTGGACGCTGGTGGTGGTCCGATACCCCGAGGCGGAAAGCCATGCCTTAAGTTCTCCAAGGTCGGCTTTCTTTCCTACTTCTACCACCCTGCGATCTTTGCGCATCTGATCGGGGCTCGGAACACTGTGCATTAAAGCGGGCAACGTCGAGACGATCACCGGCGTTGGTTCCACACTATTATTCGTTGCATAACGATCGAGTCGCGAGAGGACTTGTAACCGCTGAATGACTTCCTGCTGCTGAAGCGAATCGACATCGGTATCGTCGGATGCGGGTGGAAAGACATCGCAGTCGTAACCGAGAAAGAACTCGAGATCGCGCGCGACGGTTTCGGCGTCTTGATGGTGGGCTACCAGGAGCAAGATCGGGCGATTGAGTTTAGAGACCGTGGCCGCCACCAGCGGCGCGACCGCGCCGAGCCAGGCTCCCTCCCAGCAAATGGTCTGATGGCTGGACCAAGTCCCGATCGCTTGCTGGAACAGCGTTAACTCACCGATCGCAGCGAGGAGTGCCGGGGCCGGACTCGGTTCGGCAGGCTCAAGGACAGTGGTTGGCGAGGGTTCCAATAAGACATGCGATGGATTCCCCTTCTGTGGTTTCGATGCTTCGTGTTGTGACGTTGTCGGAGACGCAACCTTGTTACGGTCCGTTATCCCCTTTTTCGTCGACGTCTTCGACTTGGTGGTTTTCGGTCTTTCCCGAACGCTCGACCGGCGAGCTGCGTCTGACTCTGCCATGGCGATCAGTGATTCGGCGCTGGCCAGATCATGCGTTTCAGGGGAGTCGAGCGGGGAATCAGAGGATGCGCCGTCGGCTCCCGACCCGTCAGTGAGACTTTCTTCCTCAGGAATAGGATTGCCCCGAATGAAATCGGCGAGCGTGCGTTTGGCTCTAGTTGGTCGGGGCTTCATGGATTCTTCGAGTTTGCAGGGTTTCAGTCCCAAATGAGGTTAACCGACAGGATCCATCATGTACACTGCTCCAAGGCTATCCAAGGCTTAAGGTGCTCGCATCGACGGGGTGATGGACACATTTTACACGGGTGACAACATGGTTATGCAGATCGCGATTCGTGGGTTTGAATTGGCTCGCTGGGGAACGGCTCTGGTGGTTGCAGGAATACTTTTAGGGACGCTCCATGAGGCCGCGGGACAAACCGACGAACGAGCGGACTACATCCGAGCGAATTACACCAAAAGCGAAGTCAAAATCCCGATGCGAGATGGGGCGACACTGTTCACCGCAATCTATGCTCCGAACGATATCGATCCGGCCAACGTTTATCCCGTCCTGATGACACGTACCCCGTACAGTGTCGGTCCGTACGGATTAAGCAATTACAAAACCAGGTTGGGACCTAGCCCAGATTTCGAGAAGAATAAATACATCTTCGTATTTCAAGATGTGCGGGGTCGGTACATGAGCGAGGGGGAGTTCCTCAACATGCGCCCTCACCTCCTTTCGAAAAACAGCAAAGAGCAGGTGGATGAGAGCAGCGACACGTACGACACGATCGACTGGATCGTACGAAATGTTCCCCGCAACAATGGAAGGGTTGGGCAATGGGGAATCTCCTACCCAGGCTTTTACTCATCGGCTGGAGCGATCGATTCGCACCCTGCCCTCGTCGCGGTCTCGCCCCAAGCCCCGATCGCTGACTGGTTCTTCGATGATTTCCATCGCAATGGTGCTTTTGTTCTACCGATGGGATTCAATTTTTTTGCATCGTTCGGAAAAGCTCGACCCAAGCCGACTACGGAAAACAACCCGGGCTTTGACTTCCCGACACGCGATGGATACCAGTTCTTCTTAGATCTAGGCCCATTAAAAAATGTCGATGCCAAGTACTTCAAAAATGAGATCGGATTCTGGAACGATCTCGAAGCGCATCCGAACTACGACGAATTTTGGAAAGCGAGGAACATCCTTCCGAACCTTCAAAACATTAAAGCTGCGGTACTGACGGTCGGTGGTTGGTACGACACAGAGGATCTTTACGGGCCACTCGCAACGTACGCCGCCATCGAAAAGCAGAACCCCGCTACCTCCAATGCGTTGGTGATGGGTCCCTGGTATCACGGGCAATGGGCCGGGGACGAAGGGCGGAAATTGGGACAAGCCGATTTTGGCTTCGCGACGTCAACGTGGTACCAGCAGAATATTTTGGTTCCTTTTTTCGAACACCATCTGCGGGGCACCGCGCACGTGTTGCCTGCAGAGATGACTGCGTTTGAAACAGGTGCGAATCGATGGAGGCAGTTCGATACGTGGCCTCCGAAGCAAACTGAGAAAGCGAAGTTCTATTTAGCAGGAAATGGTTCCCTCAGTCCGATCAAGGAATTGGTCGGTGAAGGGCAAGATTTCTTTCCAAGCGACCCTCGCAAACCGGTTCCCTATACGATGGAAATCACCAATGCCTGGGCCCGTGATTACGTTACGGAGGATCAGCGCTTTGCGTCCTGGCGACCCGATGTTCTGGTATACAGGAGTGAAGTGCTGACCGAGGCGATGACCGTGGCAGGGCCGATTCCCGTGGATCTGTGGGTGACGACAACCGGTACCGACGCCGACTGGATCGTGAAGATCATCGATGAGTTCCCCGGTGTTTCCGGTGGCGGGCGGGGCAAGGACCTTAAGGAAAATGCCAACAGCGGCAGGCAGGAATTGGTCCGAGCTGGAGTCCTGCGAGGTCGGTTCCGGGAGAGTTTCGCAAAACCCATTCCGATGGAGCCATCGAAACCAACCCGAATTGCGTTCGAACTGAGCGATATCTTTCATACCTTCCAGCCCGGACACAGGATCATGATCCAAGTCCAAAGCAGCTGGTTCCCGTTCATTGATCGAAACCCGCAGAAGTTCGTGCCGAACATATTCGAGGCTGGGGACGAGGATTTTCAGCCCGCAGTTCATTCGATCCTGCGCCGTCCAGGCACCGCGAGCGTGATCGAGTTGCCAATCTTGCACTAAGCGGAGTTTTCTCAGAATCCAGGGATTTCTTCCCAGCGGGGTCAAGAATCCGCGGTTGCTACCCCTTTTGGATTGCGGTTAACAGGGGAGGGAAGTAGATTTTTCCTCCTGCTCTCCGATACTTGGTGTTTTCAGCTCCTTAAATAGGCTTTTCGAACCAAATCATGACCGACACAGCCACCCAAGGAAACATCCGCATTCGAGTAGGACATAGCCCAGACGCAGACGATGCATTCATGTTTTATGGATTGGCAAAGGATTGCTTCGACGTCGGGCCTTACCGATTCGAACACGAATTGGTCGACATCGAAACCTTAAATCGCCGCGCCTTCCAAAGCGAACTGGAACTGACCGCCCTGAGTCTGCACGCATATGCATACCTGAGCGATCGCTACATGATTTGCTCCTGCGGCGCAAGTATGGGAGACAATTACGGCCCCATGGTCGTCGCCCGCGGAAACTCGACGCGTGAGCAGCTCGCTGGCAAAACAATCGCTGTCCCAGGAACATTGACGACTGCGTATCTCTCCTGCCGAATGTGGCTTAAGGATTTTGACCACGTGGTTGTTCCGTTCGATCAAATCCTCGATATCGTCGAACATGGTAGTTACGAAGGAAAAGCCATCGACGCAGGATTGGTGATTCACGAAGGCCAATTGACCTACCAATCCCAAAATCTAAACCTAGTCGTCGATCTCGGTAAATGGTGGATGGAACAAACGGGGTTGCCATTGCCCCTGGGTGCCAACGGCATTCGCAAGGATCTAGGTGCTGAGGTGATTCGTGACGTGAACAAGTACCTCTACCTGAGCATCAAGCACGGACTGGATCATCGTAAATCGGCCCTCGATTATGCGCTTGGATGGGGACGTGGCCTGGAGAGAGAAAAGGGCGATACCTTCGTCGGAATGTATGTGAACGACTGGACTCTCGATTTCGGTGACCGTGGCCGCGAAGCCGTTCGCCAATTGTTAAAACGAGGTTATGAATCAGGGGTGATTACCAAGTTGGTGGAACCGGAGTTCGTCGATCCACCCACCGACGTTTGATTTGGTGTAGGATGGGTGGGGCACTCCTTTAGTGCGTGCTCCCCATTCACCTTACCCGTTGATTCCCACTATGATTCGCTCTCTCTCGCAGTCGTGCTTGGCTTTGGTAGTGCTCACGACATTCTGCTCCTTCTTTGCCCTCGCTCAAGATACCTCTGCATCCAACGAGAAAGCAGCAGCGACAACGCCAAAACCCGCCGACGGAGCCGCCGCCGAGGGGTGGAAGCCCCTGCTCCCCAAGGACGGTATCGAAGGCTGGGAGGTCACTAATTTTGGTGGTGAAGGTGAAGTCGAGAACAAAAAAGGCTCTCTGATGCTCAGTCGGGGTGAGCCACTCACGGGAGTCACTCGCCTAGGAAAAGATTTTCCGCTCGAGAACTACGAACTGCGCTGGTCCGCACAGCGTGTCGAAGGGTCCGACTTCTTCGCCGGGATCACCTTTCCTGTCGGCAAAGAACATTGTTCGTTCATCTGCGGCGGTTGGGGCGGTGGACTGGTCGGAATCAGCAGCATCAACGGAAACGATGCCAGTGAAAATGAAACCTCCAGTTACCGCAACTTCAAGAACGGTGAGTGGTACCGTTTTAAGATTCGAGTCGATGCAAAGAACATCACTGTTTGGCTCAATGACGAACAGATCCTCGAAATCGAAAGAGAGAACCGCAAGTTCTCCGTACGGGCTGAGGTGATGCGATCCAGGCCACTCGGCTACTGCGTCTTTCAATCAAAGGTTCTCATCAAGGATTGGGAATACCGGACATTCCAACCGTAAAACCTCAACAGGTTGGAGGTCTCTTTGGGAAATCGGCGTTGCGATCCGATTGGTGTACTAGGCCCGACGATTGACGAAGACCGGGTGTTCCTTGCCGTTTCAATTGGACTTTTCTCTCCGATGCGATTACCCTCGAACCGGTTCTGACCGAGGAATGCATCGCTGCATTGCAAGGTAGATCGGATCTTTTCGAAGTGCTTATGTGGGGGTGGTCGACCGATGGATTCGGATCGTCGAAGGTTGTTGCAGTTAGGGACCTCATCGATCGCGTGCATGGCAGTTGGTGGCCTCCGCTCGTATCAAAGCCGTGCGGAGGGACTTGCAGGGGAAGCGACGGCATGGGTGGATGCCAAGATTCTGTCGGGGGATTCAACCGCGGGAGTTGCCGTGTTCGAGCGCGGTACTCTGGTCATTCGTGGCAGCAAGATCATCGCCGTTGGTCGCACAGGAGAGGTTGCGATCCCCGAGGGAGCAAAAACAATCGATGCCAATAGCAAATGGATTATGCCGGGCTTGGTGTGTACTCACAGCCACATCGGCGGTGGCGGTGCCGCCGATGGTAGTAGCCCCATACAGCCCGGAGTTCGGATCCTGGATTCGATCAACGTAAGAGACTCGGGCTTCAAGCGAGCGCTCGCAGGTGGCTTGACCACGTTGAATATCATGCCGGGCTCGGGGCATTTGGTGAGCGGCCAAACCGTGTATTGCAAACTCCGCTATGCAGGCAAAGGGCCAACAACCATCGATGATATCTTGATTCGGGACGATCAAGGGAAACCGCTGGGTGGATTGAAAATGGCGAACGGAACTAACTCCCAAGGAGACTCACCCTTTCCTGGAACCCGAGGCAAATCAGCTTTCTTGGTCCGAGAGCAGTACATCAAAGCTCGCGAGTACCACGCCAAGGTTGTTGCAGCAAAAGAGGATCCGGAAAAGCTGCCCCCGCGGGATCTGCATTTGGAGTCGCTCGTCGAAGCCATGCAGGGTACGCGGATCGTGCATCATCATACCCATCGCCATGATGACATCATCACTGTGCTGAGATTAGCGCAAGAGTTCAATCTTCGAGTCGTGCTGCACCACGTAAGCGAGGGGTGGAAGGTCGCTGACGAAATCGCAGCGGCAAAAGTTCCGTGTTCGATCATTGTTCTCGATTCTCCAGGAGGCAAGCTGGAGGCTCGCGATATGGCGCTGAAGAACGGACGAGTCCTCTCCAAGGCCGGTGTGCGAGTCGCTTTTCACACCGACGATTGGATAACGGACTCTCGACTCTTTGCGAGATCGGCTGCATTAGCCGTACGGGCTGGTATGGACCGCGACCAAGCGGTCAGTGCCCTGACATTGGCCGGTGCCGAAATGCTGGGCCTCGAAAGTCGAATCGGATCGTTGAGCCTCGGCAAGGATGCAGATTTCGCCATCCTCAGCGGTGACCCCTTGAGCGTTTACACCCGACTTTTGCAAACATGGGTCGAAGGGGAAAAGGCCTTCGATCTAAGCGATCCCAGCGACGCGTTGTTCGCCGAGGGTGGTCCTGGCGCCGGAAGTGACCTCGATCCATTTCTTTGCTGCTACGCTCAGGCATGGCAGGTCGGAGGAGCTAAATGAAGATGCATCATTCGAAATTGAATCGATACCTCGCAGCCAGTGTACCTGTGTGGTGCGTTGCAATCATCTTCGTGATGGAATGCTCGGCTACCAAAGCCGCTGATGTGATCGCAATCCGTGGAAAGCAGATCCATACGGTCTCCGGAAAAGTGATCGAAAACGGCGTTGTCGTTTGCGTCGACGGCAAAATCGCGACCATTGGTGAGGCTGGTTCGGTTGCTATTCCCGAGGGAGCCGTCGTGCGCGATGCCGAAGTCGTCCTCCCTGGATTGATCGATGTTCGCACGTGCGTTGGGCTGTCGGGCATCCTGAACGTCGATCATGACTCGGATCATCTCGAGTCCTCTTCGCCGCTCCAACCTGAGTTGCGGGCTATCGATGCGTACAATCCGCGAGAGGAACTCGTCGAGTACTTGAGATCCTTTGGAGTGACAACAGTGCATACCGGTCATGCTCCCGGCGAGTTGATCTCAGGTCAAACGTTGATCGCCAAAACAACTGGAAACTCCGTCGAAGCTGCGGTTGTGGTGGATGGACGGGCTATCTGCGCTACCCTTGCGGAATCCTCTCAGAAATCGGGCAAGCAAAGTCCGGGTACGCGAGGGAAGCAAATGGCAATACTTCGTACCCTGATGCTAGAAGCCATCGAGCATCGGAGTAAATTGGCCAAGTCTCCCACCGGGGGTGGCGGAAGCGTGAAC
>VGZN01000074.1 GCA_016872635.1 Planctomycetota bacterium
GCGTGTTGTCACCGCTCCAACCAATGGAGCCGCCGGGATTATTCCGGCGGTGCTCTCGTATTACGTCCACTTTGTACCGGATGCGGATCGCGAGGGGATTCATCGTTTCTTAAAGACAGCAGGAGCGATCGGACTCCTCTACAAGCGTAACGCATCTTTGTCCGCAGCAGAAATGGGTTGCCAAGGTGAAGTAGGTGTCGCATGCAGCATGGCGGCAGCAGGCTTAGCTGCATGCATGCACGGAAGCATCGATCAGATCGAAAATGCAGCCGAAATCGGCATGGAGCATAACCTCGGGCTGACCTGCGATCCCATTGCAGGGCTGGTACAAGTCCCCTGCATTGAACGCAACACGATGGGGGCCACCAAAGCGATCAACGCCGCTCGGCTTGCAGTGCTCTACGGTGACGGGCGTCACTTCGTCTCGCTCGATCGTGTCATTGAGACCATGCGTCAGACAGGTGTTGACATGCAAGCGAAATACAAGGAGACATCTCTTGGAGGTTTAGCGGTCAACGTGGTGGACTGCTAAGCTCCCGGTCGAGAAGGGCTTTGCTACTCAGCTCGGTATCCTGGTTGTCCACCTTCGTGAGCAAAGAACTCGCACCACACGGGCATATGATTACTCACTTGGGACGCTTGATCTGGAGTTAAATTATACTGCCTAAGAAAATCGACGGTTCCTGAACGCCCCGTAAACTCATCCGTTGCCCTCGCTGGAAAAACAACGTTGTCCAGCATCTCGTCGCCAGAAATCGTTGTCGCAACACCTTCGAGCGCAAAGAGCATCCCCGTATTCCGAAGGGCAACCATTTGAGAATCACCGCAACCAAAATCCCCAGCGAGTATAATATCGTCTTCGCCGCGACCATCCTGACGAATGCTCTTGATCAAATCAGGTAGCAATTGCACTTCGCGGGTTCCCCCCGTGGGACTGACCAGAATATTCACCAGTGAAAACGTGAACGCTTCCGATTCGCTGGCTTGACGTGATCGAAACCAGCCAACCAATGGTTCGTAATCCAATCGATCCGATGGATCATCAACGGTGTAAAGCTGATAGCGATCCGTCTCGATCCGATCGGTATCAAAGATGAATGCAAAGTGCATCGATTGATGAGGTGGGCCAACACGAGGCCCTATACAGTAGTCATACCGTCGGTCTGATTGATTGATCCGATCGATCAATCGGGGAAGTATATCCCTCTGCCGCGCGCTGATGTCTTGGACTGCCACTACGTCAAAGTTCCGAATCAACCTGGCGACGATCTCCATAACAGCGATTTTATTGGCCTTTGACTCGCCAAAGGATTGGAGGTTGAAGGAGGCAATTCGAACGGTGGGGCTTATCGATTTAGAAGGAATTCCCCCGTTGGAAATCACTTGGGCACTTACCCATTTGGAAGTACGCCCGAGATCCGATGGCCCATGTGGCATCGTTGTCGTACGAAGGCTCGAGTTCGCTGCAACTTGGTTGCTTCCATGCGATTTTAAAGAATGGCTTGCATTTACGGGAAATGTACCACCGCCGCCAGAAGTAACTCCCCATGATTGCGGGCTGTGAATGTCGCCCCCCGGGCTAGCCTTCCCATCGGCGGTAGTCGTATGCGGCTCAAGCCGCAAGTGATGCCATCCACCAATGGTGTAGTACTGCGAGCCGTATCCTACAGCCGCGATGATTGCGATGAGCAGAAAGTAGCGTTTACGAAAGACAACCATGGTGGGACTGGTATCGACCGTAGCACATAGCCACTTTGGCGAGGTTGACACTCCGATCCAACTTTGGTCCTTTACCCGAGAGGAGCTTTAGGATTGTTCCGACTGCAACGTTAGGAACGATTGATTACCGCGAATGAGTTCGATGCGGTTCGATCATTCATCAAGCCGCTTCAATGATGCATGAAACCGCGCTGTCCCCAATCAATCAGCGAGGGATCCCAGCTACAGAAAAGCACTATTGAGGAGAACAGGCGTGCCGCGCGATGCGTACGTCTCTTTCGAGCTGTTCCAGCAAGGCATCTTTTCCGGAAAACTTTTTGACATCACGGATCCGAATGAGGAGTTCTAGTTCCAGTTCACATCCATAAAGGTCTCCTGAAAAGTCGATGATGTGGACCTCGACTTTGGTCGTATTTTCACCAAACGTTGGATTGGGTCCAATATTCACCGCCGCAGGGAGCCCCGTCGCATTCGGGTCCTGCGAACCTACCGACACAATCCGCCCCGCGTAGACACCGTGGGCTGGAAGTAGAACAGGAACATCGACGAGATTCGCCGTCGGAAAACCTAACGTTCTTCCGCGTGCTTCACCATGAGACACGCAGCCAATGATTCGATACGGAGACACCAAGGCCCGATTGGCTTGGTCGACGCTCCCTTGCGTTACCCAATCTCGGATCATGGAACTAGATACCCACTCCTCTCCCTCCATCTCGGGCTCCACAACCGCCAACGCAATCCCATGAGAATTACAAAGGGACTCTAAGAGTGCAACGTCGCCTCCTCGTTGCTTACCGAATCGAAAATTCGGGCCTTCAACGATCCCGGAGACTCGGAGTTGGTCTATTAAAAGTTCGTTGAAGAATTCGGTTGCCGTCAAGGCGAGCAATTCTCGATTGGTCGGGTATGCCAACAGATAGTCTATCCCTAACTCACCGAGAAGCTCCGCTCTTCGGTCCATCCACGTCAACGATGGTGGACAGATTTCAGGCCGGAGTAAGCGTAGGGGGGGCGGATCGAACGTGAAGACCAAGCTAGGCCGATTCAATTGCTGAGCCAGTGCCGTCATGCGTCCCAGGAGCACGCGGTGCCCTCGGTGAACCCCGTCAAAGTTACCAATGGATACAACCGCGCCGCGAGCTGATTCCGGTAACTCTTTCAGCGATCGGATCAATTGGGCAGGGTTGCGATCGGAAGCCATGATTCCACCATCGTTAGGTAGGCTATGCTCAATTAGTTACGACGTACAAGGCAACTCGTTTCCGCGAACACACTCTCGCGATCCACCGCTATCAGCCCATCACACTTTTGACCAAATCGCTAGTTCGCAACGCACGCGTCGAAACAAAGGTTTCGCCTGCAAAGCAGTGGGCAGCCGCTCCAGCGGCGATCGCTAATCCACGAACCCGCTCAAAGATATAATTCTTTGCCGGGGGAAATTGTGTTTTGTAGCAAGCGATGCTCTCGAGCTTCTTTTCCAGTGTTTCCGTAATATCCACGGTGATCGAGTGTTCGAGCCCCGACGAAGGGGCTGGCTCGAAGGACAAACGGAAGTAGAGTTGGCGTTCAATGGTGTGAACAGGGAGCAAATCAAAGTAATCGTCCCATTTTGAAAGTCGCGAATAAAAGACAGCCGCGTCGGTAATCTGCATCGCTTGGTAATGATCGGGCGAAGCCATCGGAGTTTTGCTCCCAAAACCGATCACGATCTTTGGCCGATACCGTCGAAATTCCTTCGCCAATGCAACCCTTTCGTCAAAACCGTCCATCAACCGTCGATTGGTGAAGCCGAGCACTTTTCGGAGATGCACACCGAGGACTTTCGCCGCTGCGTCCGCTTCAGCCAGCCTCACTTCAGGCCCGGGCGAGTTCGGCGTCGGCTCCCCGTCGGTCAGGTCAATGATTCCAACCCGATAGCCTTGCTTCACCAAAGCCGCTAGCGTACCGCCGCAAGCAATCTCGACATCATCTGGGTGCGCACCCACCGCGATCACATCCAATGGCTCGAGGGCACTCGAAGGTACCGAATTATTCACTTCATTGTTGCTCATGGACAAAGTCGGAGGTTTGATGGTGCTTGAAATCTGAGTTGCTTTCGAAGTTCGGGCGTACCTGGGTATCGACACACACTCTCACGCCTCCGAAGGCTAAGTTTACCAGCGGTTGCGCAAACCACCGCACAGTCTTGGGCACGTAAGGAACGATAATTCACCTTTCAAACTGCAAATCCCACAGTTTTATGAGGCAAAGTTACTTTGTCTCGCATTAAGCCCTACTTAACGACGCAGGAACAGACCCAATGAACGATTTGCACGTTTCTTAGGCGGTTTTTTGCTTTATGCAAAGGAGCTATGCATGATTTTCCGCCTACCGAGTCGTTCCAAAAAAAGAACAGACTTTAGGAATATTTTTCCCAGCAAAATCGTTGCCTGAACGTGCGCAATTGGGAACCATCGGGGATTACGGCCTGTTTTTTGCTATCACTCGCCTGCAAGCGGTCAGTTGCGTATTCTCTCAGCACTGATCGCACCTTTGCGGCCTTGGAGAGAGACAAAAAGGCGGTGGACGAAATGATTCGATTGTTGATTGGTTCTTTACTGTTATTGACGAGTTTCTGCCCGATCGTGGTGGGGCAGGACGCGGCGGCACCCGTCGCAGAAACCGCGGATGCCGCGGCGATTGCAGCGACCCCTGCACCGGAGACACCTCCTCCCGCGGTTAGCACCCTGAACTCGGGCGATCAAGCTTGGGTATTGGCTAGTGCGGCGTTTGTTCTCTTGATGACTCCAGGCTTGGCCTTTTTCTATGGTGGTTTAGTCGGTCGAAAAAACGTGCTCAGCATTCTGATGCAATGTTTCGTGTGCATGGGTGTTATCACCGTTCTTTGGGTCACCGTCGGGTACAGCATGTTTTACGGTGACGACGTTTTGTATGGTTTCTGCGGAAATCCGATGCAGCACTTCCTTCTCGAAGGGATAACGACGACGCAAGCGTTCCAGCCGGTACCCAACGTACCGCTTGGAATTAGCCAGCAGACCTTCATGGTTTTTCAAATGATGTTTGCGATCATCACCCCAGGTTTGATCATTGGGGCCTTCGCTGAACGGATGAAGTTCGTTTCCTTCACGCTGTTCATCGCTCTTTGGAGTTTGCTGGTCTACTGCCCAGTCGCCCACTGGGTTTGGTTTGGCCCGTCCAACTTCCCGTTCAACTTGGGTAGTTTCAGCGCCAAGGATGCCGTTCCTGAAGGAGCGCTCGACTTTGCAGGGGGGACCGTTGTTCACATCAACGCAGGTATTGCCGCTCTGGTCGCGTGTTTGATGATTGGTCCACGACGCGGATACCCCCATCAAATCACCCCTCCGCACAATCTGCCGTTCGCGGTGCTCGGCGCCGGCCTGCTGTGGTTTGGTTGGTTCGGATTCAACGGTGGTAGCGCGTTTGGTGCGACCCCTCAGGCAGTCCAGGCGTTCGTGACGACCCAAGTCGCTGCTGCAACGGCTGGCTTGCTCTGGTCGATCATCGAAATGGTAAGGAATGGAAAGCCGACCGCTCTTGGCATGATCACCGGGGTGGTCGCTGGTCTGGTCGGTATCACGCCAGCAGCTGGTTTTGTCGACGTCAAAGGCGCACTCATCATCGGTGCGGGTGCAACGATCATCAGCTACATCTTCGTCGCCTACGTCAAGCCTGCCCTCAAGTACGATGATTCGCTCGACGTTTTTGGCGTACACGGAATGGCGGGTATTTTTGGTGCACTCGCCACCGGATTCCTGGCGACAGGCGAGTTCGGCGTCGACCGTCAAGGCGGTAGTATGGCACAATTCATGCTTCAGTTGAAGGCTGTTGTAACGACGATTATTTACTCGGGAGTCGTCACGTTCATCCTTCTCAAAGTGATCGATCTAGCGATCGGGTTGCGGTGCACAGAGGATTCAGAAAAGATGGGGCTCGACTTGAGCGATCACGCTGAAACCGCCTACACGATCTCGTAGCGAATAACGGTAAGCCCATGGTTGGGCCATGAACACCATCCGTTCATGGTCCAACCTAAGTCGAATCGAGCATAAGGGCATCTTCCAAGGCGAGGGTGCCTTTTTCGTTGATACCGTTAGTAATCATCTCTGCCAAAGGACCGTGTGGCACTTCGCACCAGAGCTTCTCGTCGATCGAGAGAAACACGATCACGCTTCGAAACCTTGCTACAATCTCCTCTAGTTTTTAATTAAGGACGGATAGAACACGTTGAAGGAGTAGGGGCATGGCTTTTACCTTTGGTTGTCGAGTATTTCTCACGAGCTCGATCGCGGTCGTGGGTGTAATATCCCTGGCGAGTCAATTGCTTGGGGACGATTGGCCGCAATGGCGAGGGCCGAGGCGGGATGGTACATGGTCCGAAACAGGCCTGGTTCGAGAACTTCCGAAGGGACAATTGCCTTACACGTGGTCCGTGGAGATCGGTCCTGGATATTCTGGCCCAACCGTGGCTAACGGACGCGTCTACGTGATGGATCGACAGCCGAGGGATCGCAATGCTACGGAGCGTATCCACTGTTTCGATTCGGCCACGGGCCAATCCCTGTGGGTTTTTGAATATCCTGCCGAGTATCGAATCAGCTACACTGCAGGGCCTCGAGCAAGCGTGACAGTACATGAAGGGAAATGTTATTGCGTAGGAGCCATGGGGCACTTCCATTGCTTGGATGCAGCCACCGGCAAGGTCCATTGGCAAAAGGATCTTCAGTCCGAGTACGAAATCCAAATGCCAATCTGGGGCATTGCAGCATCTCCGTTGATTTGCGAAGACACCGTTATCCAGCAAGTTTGTGGTGGCGGGGGGGCTTGCATCGTGGCCTTTGATCAGAAAACCGGTAATGAGGTGTGGCGGGCGCTGAAGAACCGAGGTGCCTATTCATCACCAGTGCTCATCCGACAAGAGGACAAGGACATACTCGTGTGCTGGACGGGTGACAGTCTGTCCGGACTCGATCCAAAAACAGGCTATGTTCATTGGGGTCATCCATTCCCACCTTCACGCATGCCTATCGGTGTAGGAGATCCTGTGGTCAGTGGTGAGACGGTTTTCGTCTCCTCTTTTTACGATGGTTCACTCATGGTGCGGACGCCGAAGTCCAAAGCAACTTCCGAGGTCCTTTGGAGAGCTGTCGGTCCAGACGAACAGCACACCCAGTCCCTTCACGCGATGATCGGCACCTGTATCGTGCAAGACAATCTTGTTTTCGGTACCGACAGCTATGGCGAATTTCGATGCCTGGATGCTACAACGGGAGAGCGCATTTGGGAAAATAACACTGCTGTACCTCGGGCGCGATGGGCAACCATCCATATGGTTCGCGAGGCGGATCGCGTATGGATGTTCAATGAACGCGGCGAACTAATGATCACCAAACTCTCTCGAGAAGGGCTCCAGATCTTGTCGCGAAGCCAACTCCTCGAACCGACTCGCGACCAATTAGGCCAACGGGGCGGTGTCTGCTGGTCGCATCCCGCCTTTGCAGAAAAGAGTATCTTTGCCAGAAACGATCGAAGGTTGGTTCGCGTCTCACTCAATGCAACGCAACCAAATTCCGATCGGTAACCACCGAATGGCGGCAGCTTTCCTAGAGCACTTCTGGACTTAGCCTCCCACAGCAGTAAACTGGACCGACAGTGGAAGGGTAACACATGGCGATGGCATCCATAAAATCGCCAAGGATTTATTTTCTCAATTCGCTGTTTGTTTGGGAAAGGCGTACACCATGGAATCCCAAGATGACTTGCAGCGATTTCGCCCTTTTTTGCGAGCGCTCGCTGAGGAACAGCTCTATTCGGGACTTCGCCAAAAGATAGATCCTTCCGACTTAGTCCAGCAGACCATGCTGCAAGCGATCGAGTCGCAGTCGCAGTTTCGCGGTACCACCGATGCAGCAAAGGCGAGTTGGTTACGAGCCATCCTGAAGAATGTAATGGCCGGCATTGGACGGCATTTCCATCGTGACCGACGCGATGTTTCCAGGGAACAGGGGATGGGGAGCGGCGGTTCAGATCCATCCGAGTTCGGGTTCGAAATAGCTGGGAATTTCAGCAGCCCATCGCATCTTTTACGGCAAAGCGAAGATCGGCAGCAGATCGAGAAATTGATGAGCCACCTGACCCACGAACAGCAGCAAGCGTTAGTCATGCGATACTGGCACGATTTCTCGTTGGAGGAAATTAGCCAAAAAATGAACAAGTCGCCCGACGCGGTTGCAGGACTGCTGTACCGTGGAATGAAGGTGCTTCGCGAGAAATTTGACTAAGTCTTCGCGATCAAAGCTTCTAACAATGCTTTTTTTAGGAAAAACTTATATTTCAGCGCCGATTTTACCACCGCGTGACGTCCAGTAATCCGGCTGCTGCAAATTCTGTTGCACCTCCGCAATCCACCCTTCGTTTGCGAGAGGGCTGCTGCGAAGGAATGCACGTGCGACGTCATTCACACTCAATATTCCATGAACTCCACGCCCATATTTCCAGACTCCGATTCAGAACAAGAACTCAACCGAGTCCTCGCTGAGGTGCTCGCTATCGACCCAGCCAGAAACCCAAACGCATCGCTCGAAACCATTCTTAAGAAGTATCCACGATGGGCAACACAAATCACAGAATCGTGGGACATGCACCAGCAATTGAGTCAGTGCAAAGCATCATCCAAGCTCCCTGTACCAAACCACATCGGGAACTATGAAATCCTCTCAGAAGTCGACCGAGGCGGGATGGGAATCGTCTATCAAGCCCGCCACAGGGAACTTGATCGGCTCGTCGCCCTGAAGATCATTCGTTCCGGCGAATTGGCGGACGTCGACGAAATCGCCCGATTCCGACGCGAAGCGGAAGCGGCTGCAAAGCTCGTTCATCCTGGCATCATTCCGATTTACGAAGTCGGCCAGGAAAAAAACTTGATCTACTACACGATGGCCTTCGTCCAAGGAAAATCCCTGGCTTCCTACCACGGAGCATCACGTGTTCCGCCTAGAGCAGCGGCCTCCATTATTCGAAAGATGACGCAAGCGATCGCTTACGCTCACGCACAAGGAATCGCACACCGAGACATCAAGCCGAGCAATATATTGCTAGATGAACGTGGAAATCCGATTCTGATCGATTTCGGGCTCGCCAAAATGACCCGTGTACCATCCGATCTGACCGACAGCGGAAACGCGTTGGGAACACCGGCATACATAGCTCCAGAGCAAATCCAAAACACGCGAATCGTGAACCCGCTGGCTTCAGATATCTACTCCCTCGGGGGCGTTTTGTATTTTCTCCTCAGCGGTCGTGCCCCATTTTCCGGCACAACGTTTGAAGTCCTGCTTCAAGCGCGAGATCGGGAGCCGACGCCTCCCTCGCGTTGGAACCACGAGGTCGATCGCGAGCTCGATGCAATTTGTGCCCGAGCGATGGAAAAAGACCCAAAGCAGCGTTACCAAAGCATCTCTGAATTTGGTGACGATCTCGAACGATGGATCGATGGCCGAGCTATCCAGACACCGACGAAGTCCCTTTCCATGAGGTGCTTGCGATGGTGGCGTCAAGAACCCGGGCTTGTGGCCCATATCGTTGCAATCGCTATCGTGATACCGATCGTGATCGTTTCGCATTATGTCGACGAATCGAATTCAAACCTTTCTATTCAATTGATGTTGCTTTCTTCATGGATGGTACTTTGCCTACCTCTGCAACGATGGGTACTTCGGCGTATCGAGTCATGGCTCCCCGCAGTCACTTGGGGAGTCATCGATGTCCTTTTTGTCACAGCAATTATCGCGAATGCAGAAGCCCCGAGGGGCTTGCTGGTGATCGCATACCCTTTGATGGTCGCAGCTAGCGCTCTGTTTTACCGCACGATTTATGTAGCGATGATGACGACAGCGTGCACGATTGGTTTCCTCGTCCTAGCCTACACCGTGAACGACCCGTCGATGGCTCGACGAGACTTCCAATTGATTTACGTAACCTCTTTAGCGGTACTTGGACTAACGCTGACTAGCATGATTTCGCGAATCCGGAACGTATTCTCACACCGAAATGTCTGATACCCATCAGAAAATATGCCATAAACGACATAAAGGCTTCAGAGCATGACAACAATCATTTTTTACGTTGTCGTTGTAGGTATTACCTGCTTGTTCTTCTGCTTCCTTGCTCACCAAGTTTGGGTGTGGATCTCCTTCGTTTTTCGCAAGATATTTGGGCCGTTCTGCCCTTCATGCAATGTTCCGCTAGATCCAAACGGATACTGCACCGGTTGCTTATCGAAAGCCCTTCAATCTGAATCTAAACCCACTTTGGAAAAGGATTTATTGGCGATCAATCGATTGCTTCAGCACGCTCAGAGCTTACGATTACTCGACGAAACGCAACTTGCTTCCCTGAGGAATTGCATACTCACGGTATCGGCAGCGAACAAAAAACAAACCGTTGCCGACAACAAAATACGAACCGCGACAACCCTTCCAACTCCAGGCCCCGTGGTCGCTATACAGCGCACGGTCGTCAACAAAAACGAGAATGCATCGACGCTGAATGCTATCGCTCCAGCGAAGCCTGTCAGGTCCCCGTTGGAAGAAGACAAAATTCCAGGTTTCACACCAGTTCTTCCATCGTTCAATACTCCTGACTCGAATCCCAGCAGCGATACGCAAGCCCCCCTCGAGCCTTCAGAGGCCATTCCCCCTTCGGTACCGGCGATCGCTGGAATACTTGCTACGAGTTCGTTGCCGAAAACGCGTGATCCTTTGGTAGCGCTAAACACTCCCAAAGCGTCGATCATTGCGACGCAAGCCCCCTCCATGGGAGAGATACATCCTCTGGACGCGCCGGATGATCCACTGGATCAGTCCAAGTCGAGTAAACTTGGTCTGCCGAAGATCAAGAAATCGACCAAGGCCTTCACGGCTGAGATGATTTGGTCGTTTATGGAGAAGTCCAATATCCGCTGGATGGAGTTGGCTGGAGCAGCGCTCGTGGTTATCTGCTCCGCAGGACTTGTGATCAGTCTTTGGAGCAAGCTGAGCGAAACCAATCGCTTCTTCCCTTCCGTCGTCTTTATGGTAGCAACCCTCGCCGTGCATGGCGTGGGGCAGTACACGTTGAAGAAGTGGAAGCTACGCGACACATCTCGAGGCATCCTCAATATCGCCATGATGCTGATTCCGATGTCGGTGATGACAGGAATCCTTCTGTCGAAAAAGGAAAGCCAATTGGAACTGGGCTTTCAGTTCTATACGGTACTCACGATCGGCGTCTTGATCTACGGAACGCTAGCCGTGACGGCCGCGAAATCACTTTTCAACTCCTCATGGTTTCCTGTCGCGAGCACAACCATCGTATCAAGTCTGTCCTTAGTACCGCTCTTCATCCATTGCAATTCGGAAACAGGGTGGTATCGAATTGAGTTCCTTCTGCCTGCCGTCGCAGCGCTAACAGTGTTCGTTTGGGATCTATCAGTCAGCTCCGCATACCGCCGGTTACGAACGGAGGGTTACTACCGGAGGCAACTGGCCATGCTGGTACATATGTTCTTCGCATCTTTCTCCGTGATCGTTTTTTGGTGGTACCTACGTCCGCCTGCCAAGCCTGAGTTCCCAAGTCTATTTTGGGCACTCCTGGGCATCTCCGGAACAGCTTTATCGTCATGGGGATTCATCAATGGAAAACTCAGACTTCCTGGCAACCTGTTCGGGCTAGCTCCCGCGTCTCTCACGTCCACGGACTCCGAGCGAGTACGTTACACCAAACCTGGATTGAGCAATGCGAGCCCCTTGGTGGTCGGCTCGTGGGTGATCGGGATCGCTGCGATCTTGATGACCTTCTACTCGCTTTCGCACATCGTTGACCAACGTACTGCAATCATTTTTCTTTTCGCAGGAATGGCGTTATGGCTCGGGAGTTTTGGTTGGATTGCCCGTAGCCCTCTCAGTATTGCAATCGCGGGTTTGCTGGGCATCCTCGCAATTATGTTTTCGATCGAACGCTTCGGGTTTGGTATCCATGAGCTTTCTTGGGAGGATTGGATTTCCTTCGAACGAGTCGTCACGCTGGGCGCGATCGGTACTGCTTTCGCCTCCGTCGCAGCGTTGGTGCAGCCCATTTTGAGTTCGTGGGAACACCACCGAAAACCCTATTTATCTCTCGGACCACAGTCATGGTTCGATCGTTGGAGTTGTCGGCTCAATGATTCCGAGATCGCCAACTTCATGATTACTTCAGGTGTTGGTGCTGTCTTAAGTGCGGCGATTTTATCGTTCCTAGCAACCTTTATCCCGGTTGGACGAACTCCCTACGGCGGAACATGGGCTCCGTTGCTGGTCCTGACTTACGGAGTTGCATTAACGTTTGTCGGATTGCTGAAGATCCGTTCGATGCCATATTTGCTTCCTATCGCACAAGGCCTTACGGTCTATGCAGCCATTCAACTTAGCTCGCACGCGGAATCGCTACCAGAAATACTTTTAGCATTACCTGCACACCAACGCACAGCACTGGGATTGGCCTTCATCGCAATCATCTGGTCCATGATATTTGCGGTTGGAAACCGTTGCCGACTTACAGGCTTCTTCACACGATTCATGGAGCTTATCAATCTCCGAGAGTCTCAAGTTTTTCGATCGCTCGGAGAAAGTTCAGGCGGACTTGCGATCCTGTCGAGTCTCGCGATGTGGTTCGCCGACAACCACATGCTCGAGGTAACTAAGTGGGGATGGACATTGCCCCTAACCCTAGCGATCATCTGGATTGCTGGGGAAAAAACGTGGTTCCGAGAGGGATGTCTCGGTTCAGTGATGCTATGGAGTAACGGTGCTTTTCATTACCTCGGATATACCCGTGGATGGTGGAGCCATCTCGACCATTTCACGACTGCGGTCTTACATGCTCTCCTGATCACGGTCCTGCTTTTCATGTTCGAAAGGTTTTTGAATGCAGGAAAGCGAATTCAACGTGTTTCACGTTGGTTCCAAGGAGAATCGGGATTGGCCTTTGACACCTGCAATACCATCCTTTGCCTCTTCTTAACGCTCGGGATCGGTCTTGTCTCAGCAACGTTGTACATAACTACGTGGAGCCAAGTCGACTGGTCGACTCTGGAGCTGCTGTGGATCCCTGCGACCGATCATGGACGCACTCTGCAATTTGCAATAACCACGACTACTTTGTTCGTATTCTCCGCTTGGTTGACATGGTACTCCTCGAGGAAACGCTCGTTCCATTTGATTCATTTCTGGGGCATCGTGCCGGCGCTCGCAGCAGCCCTGTTCTGTTCCCTTGGAATGTCTGCCGACGTTTCCGTGTTATCGTCACTGGTCGCATTTGGTGTTTTTGGGGTCGCACAAGCAGTCGCAGGTGGGTTCCTGGCGAATCGACTAGCGATGCACCAAGCCATCATATCGGACGCATCTACCGAGACGTTTATCACCATCGAGAATTCCAAATCGTGGTTCTATCGATTGCTCAATCGGGGATTCGGCAAGTTCATCTCGGCATCTGGGTATAGCACGGTCATGGTCGGTGCGATCCTGTCCCTGATGTCCATGCAATCCGTATGGGGCAATTCGGAATTCGGCTCGAAGTGGCTTTCCATTTTTGTCTTCGTGTACAGCTGGGGAATCCTCTTGGCCGGATTCTTGCGGATCCAAACCAGCCAGTACTTCATTCCGATTGGCCAAGTGCTAGGCCTCATTGCAACCATCAAACTATGTGAGTCCACAGGTTGGATGCCGCAATGGCTGATCGAATCCCGTCCCATCCGAAGCTCGGCGATCGGGTCTTCACTCTTAGCCTGTGTTTGGGCTGCGCTTTATGCGGTCGCATCCCGCGTGAAAATCTTTGGAATCAGCCATGACCAGAGTTCCTTCAAAACGGCCCCCTGCGTCCTATTCCTCGGCGAATCTTCCATCCTCGTCACTTTGGTTGCACATGCTATTTTTTGGATGGTCAATAGCCAAGAGCACTTGCGACTAGTAACCCATTGGGGATGGTGCATGCCATTGGCATTCCTCATGGTATGGATTGCCCGGGAGAGAACGTATGCACGCGATGGTTTGGTTGCCGGACTAATACTCTGGGGTCAGGGGGCCCTGCATCATGTCGGGTACGAATATGGTTGGTGGGATGGAACGGGCACTTTCGAAATTACGATGCTCCATGTCATTTTCGCTTGCGTCTGCCTCTTCGCAATCGACTTCCTCGTTGCACAACTTCGACGTACCAAGTCACTGACTCCTTGGTTGCACTACGAAACGGAATGGACTTACGGAATTTGCAATTTCCTTCTCCTCCTAGTCCTGGTCATTGGAATCGCTTCGATCAGTTTCCCACAGCTCATCAGTGGACTCACCGGTGGGAGCGA
>VGZN01000075.1 GCA_016872635.1 Planctomycetota bacterium
AGCCAAGGCCGTCGTTCGAGTGTCCGACTTGCGGAGAATACCAGGAGTATCGACATAGGTGCGTTCGCGGCCTCGGTAACGTTGGACCGCCACGGTCGAGCCTCGAAAGTTGGTTTCACCGGCAGACGTTCGTACCAGGCTGCTTACTAACTGCGATTTACCAACGCTCTCCTTACCTACTACTAAGCACTCACTTGTGGCGGATCTCCGGTCGCTTGCCGAAGACTCTTTCTCGAATGTTACCACATAACCTCCCAGGCCTTTAGAGTGTCCCAATGCACGACTTTGTTATCCAATCTTTGGAATGCAGCGAGCTGTCCGATGCGATAGTGCGTTCCATACCGATCACGAACCCAGCTTTCGTAATTCCAGAAGAAAGCAAATACTTGATTCACCAACTCCATTGCAGCGCCGTACTGCCACGTGCGAACCTTCCGCGTACGTGACATTTGCTTAGGTAGCCAAGCGATTGGCTCGAATCTCGCGGTTGGCATCCATCGCGGTTCGACGTGATATCGATGCATGAACAGACCACCTATCCGATTCAAACCGATGAAAACGCCGAACCCGCGTAAGGCGAGCCTATAACCACCGGCCAAGCGGAACGAGTACAGACTGACCGCACAACCATCGGGAGCGCAAGTTTTCTTGGCACCATATGCCATCAACAGATTTCCGTGCTTGGACTCGATATCTCGTCCGATTACATACAGTTGCTGATGCAACAACTCGGTCGCCAGAGTGAGCTTTGAAATGTCCTTCCAAAAGGGTTGACTTCGGGTGCTAACAGACACATTGCTCCCCACAACACTCAAAGTCATCGAGGAACATTCCCCAGCGACGATAAGTCTTCTCGAACTCCTCGGTTTCCAGCCCAATACGATCCGCGATCGCCTTTGCAACCACAGCAAAGCGCTGTCGATACTTGTAGATGAAACAAAAAATCAAATCGTCGTGGCGCACGCTTGGTCCAACCAAAAATAGATTGGACGTGAGCGTCGACTCGTCGTTTTCATTGAGCAACGGATATCCGTCTTCGCGCAGCTCAAATCGATCAACCACTTGCTGAAAGCCTCCTTTGAACCCTGTCGCGAGAATGGGTTGGCGTTGGGTCTGCCAAGCTTTGCCATCTGCTGATGTTACGGTAAAGCCCTTCTTAGTTTTCTCGATGGATTGAACGTCCACACCGCTGATCGGCTCAAGCATCCCCTTGCTGCGAGCGGTAAGGAATCGCTGCAGCGTAAAGGGACTCAGCGAGCGACTGGGATCAGAGTCTTCCGATTCCCAAGTATTCTCGCGGGCCAGAAGGATCGATTTGCAATCAAGCTTGCTGAGCTGATGTGCCGCGTCAACCCCGCTCTCATACCCACCGATGATAATCGCTGGACCTTTGCCGTTGGCAACGTACTCCGCCCAATCGCCGATCCGAGAGTTGTGGAGCCCAAGCGACGCTCCTGACCATGTTGGGATACTTGGAAACTGGAATTCACCGGTTGCCCAAATTAGATGGCGACATCGTAATTCTCCCTCGATCGTCATGACGACAAAGAACTCTCCGGTATCTGTATAGAAGTCGACAACCTCAGTGTTCGAGCGAGTCGGCAGCTCAAAGAACTGCGCCAGTCCAAAAAGGTGCGCGGCGAAATCTTTACCCAATGGGTGCTCCGTCCCGAGCGAGTAACCTGGTGATGTCCCAATCGCAATCGCGTTGAGATCGAGCATCCCGATCGAGTTGGATGGGAACGATGGCGTGATGAGTTGCATACCAGACGGCCAATCCATGAAGGACTGAGCTGGCCGCCCACGATCCAAAATCTGGAAATTTGTGATGCCCGCGTGCTTGAGCGCAACACCAACGCCTAAACCAGCAGGCCCAGCACCCACCACCAATACATCAAAGGGCTCGTCATCTCCGATCATCCACGACCTCCTCATCGCCTTGCAACTCTATGGCTGGGAATGGGTCCGGCAGCAGCTCCCAATACTCGGGGCCTTGAACAAGCTCCAGATCCATCAATAAACAAGACTCGAGGATCTCGCGAATAGCCGACTCATCCATTGCATTGCCGATGAAAACTAGTTCTTGCCTGCGATCACCGTACGGGCCGTCGTAGAGCGATCGAATGCTATCAATTTCAATGTCGTCAGTCGGCCATTCTTCTTCAGGTGCAGCAGCCCACCAGAAACCTGCTGGGTCCATGCGAATTGAAACCCCAGCCTGCGACCAGTCGTAAGCCCAGTCATTCTTGGAAGCGATCCACATCAGCCCCTTGCTGCGCAAAACACCGCACAGCATTCCACTATCAAATCCGCCATCGATCGCATCTGATAAACGCTGAGGATGAAATGGACGTCGGCTCTGAAAGACGAAGCTAGTGATCCCATACTCTTCTGTTTCCGTAGACTCCTGGCCACGCGGAACGGTCAACCAATCGGGATGCTGCTCCGCCTCTCCCAACGAAAAAAGTCCGGTGCCCATCAACTGATTTAGTGGAACACGGCTTTCGGTGCTTTGAACGAGTTTTGCATTCGGATTCAGCTTGCGTATGAGCGTTGTTAACTGCTCAATATCGTAGGGCGAAACAAGATCGGTCTTATTGATGACAATGACATTTGCGAACTCCACCTGATCGACCAAGAGGTCGACAATGTTCCGCTTATCCTCTTCATCGAGCCCCATATTGCGATCGGAGAGATCATCATAGGAGTCGAACTCGCTCAGAAAGTTCGCCGCATCGACCACGGTGACCATCGTGTCCAGATCGGCCAATAGCGACAGGCTGTTCCCGTCTTCATCCTCAAAAGTGAACGTTTCCGCGACCTGCATGGGCTCGCTGATACCAGTTGACTCGATGAGAAGATAGTCGAATCGACCTGCGCGAGCGAGCCTAGCCACCTCGATGAGCAGATCTTCTCGCAAAGTGCAGCAGATACAACCATTGGTCATTTCGATGAGTTGCTCTTCGGTGCGCGAGAGATTTGCCTCACCGTTTCGAACCAACGCTGCGTCGATATTAATCTCGCTCATATCGTTGACGATGACTGCTACCTTGCGACCTTCTCGGTTCTGCAAGATATGATTCAACATAGTCGTCTTGCCGGCCCCGAGAAATCCCGACAATACGGTGACTGGAAGACGTTTCGCTAGTTGATTGTTGATCATTCCTGGAACTATTCCTTGTTCGTTGAAGCTTGGGTTAAGAGGCTTGCAAGCTGCTCAATTTGGGGCGAGCTGGCTGGACGAGCATTCTTGTATCGTGGTAGTGACGAGGGACGTATGTTGATCGCAACCACACCCTGCATTTGCAGTCGCTCGCGGAACATCGCCATTCGTAGTGATTCGTTCGAATGATCGAAGACCAGATGGGTCGCGTGCCGCAAAGCTAGTGCTCTAGCATTGATGACCTCATCTGGCTCGTCGGCGTGAACCTGAAGAACTCCAATTCGAACGCCAGGCACTTTCGCTGAGACTACAGCCGCTGTATCTGGGTCTGGCACAACCACGACGATCGAATCGGGTTCTCCTGCTAGGCTCCACACGATGGTAGAATTGAGCAACGCAATCGCGCAGAAATAGGATCGCCGCATGGTAGCCTTTCGCTGAGGGGACTTGAGAACAATAATGTACTGCACATGCAATACGTTTGCAAGTAGCATGTGGTTCGGGTACACTTGTCTAAGCAGCCTCGCACGAAACCGGCCGGCGGACGGTTTGCCAGTTGAGTATCCAAGGGAGAGAGAGATCTGTGAAAGATAACGACGAATCGCTTGAATTGGTCAAGGATGCGATTCGCGAGGTGGGCTTACGGGCTACACCCGCACGAATCGCGATCCTGCAAATGCTGCTGAACTCAAACTCACCGCAGCCACATTCGGTAGTTGCAGAGAGACTTGCACCTCTAGGCGTCGACAGCGCAACTGTGTTTCGCAACCTGAACAGCATGACCCAGGTCGGATTGCTGCGTCGGGCTGAACTAGGAGACCACGTTTGGAGATTTGAGGTGGTTCGCGACAGACACACCGGGCACGATTCTGCACACCCACACTTTCTTTGTGTCGATTGCGGCGAAGTGACTTGTCTGGATGATGTCCAGCTCACCGCGAGCAGCCAACGCGTAACGGAACGCGTTGGAGAAGTCACCGAGATCTTGGTGCGTGGACATTGCAACCAGTGTCGATAGAAAGTCGAAAAGCGTTTAACGTCAGAGCCCCATGAATCTGTTCAACCGAAAACACCTGCGTCCAACTCTCATTTGACTGACGGGGGCCATCGTCGCGCTGTTCCTAGCTCAGATCCCGAACGACACACGGAGCGAGTGGTTTCGATCTTTGATTCGTCCCGAGGCTTTACCGCGATCCATAGAATCGAAGATCGGATTTATCTGGACGACAATCTTCATGCTGGCGGGCGTGGGACCGGCAGCAGCGATCGCATCGATGCACGAAGTGAGCTGGAAGCGACTGCAAGTCGGCTTGACCCTGGCCGCCTTGGTACTCAATATGTGCTACACCTACACGTTCACTCATCTCCATAACTTGTGGATGGCAACTGGTATCGCTGCCGGACTAGCATTGCTCTTGCTTGTCTAGGTAGCCACCACCGCGCGGCGCGGCGTTTGGCTTAGTGCTCTATGCCATTTGCTCCACTTCGGCTGGGTTTGCTTTGCAACCTATGTGACAGCTCGAATGGCCGTACTCAATTGAGTTGTTCGCCTGACGGGCGTCCGGGACTTGCAACTGACTATTCGTGTGAGCCTTATCGGAACTCGTGCCATTCGGATAGTTCCTTTTCCCTCTGAATGCGTTCGGCGTCTTCGTCAACCATGCTTGCCGCGTTCGGGACTTGCCAGTTCGGAAAGGGATCGGGCAGCTCGGTCCATGCTCTTGGTCCAGCCTGGAATTCGTCATCTGTTAGAAGCGCGTCGTCCAGCAGTTTGCGGATGCGATCCTCTTTTTAGTTGCGGCCTATCAATACGATCTCTTGCCGTCGGTCGCCATTGGGTTCTTGCCACAGTTCTTTGAGCCGATCAAGCATGCGTCGACCATCCCAGGGCCAGCGATCATGATCGAGTGCGATATACCAGGGACTGAAGGCAACTAGCGAGTGAATCCGGCCAGCTAACGAACAGAACCCAGCCATATCATGTCGATTGGCCAACCAAACAAAGCCCTTGATGCGAGCTATCTCGCTTAATTGATCGCCCCTTATCAACTGGTGAAGCCGTTCGGGGTGAAAAGGTCTCCGACTTCGATAGACAATACTACTAAACCCATGAGCCTGTCACTAAGTCGACTTTGTTGACAACCAGGACATTTGCAAATTCAACTTGATCAACCTGCAACTGAGACAGCATTCGCTGATCCGTCTTGTCCATCTCCTGGCCACGTTGGGCAAGCGAATCAAAGGACATAAATCCTCCAAGAAAGCTCGCGAATCTGCGACGGTAACCATGGCATCCAAGCGGGAAAGGTTGCTCAGTCCAAACCCATACTCATCGCGAAATACAAATGTCTCTGCCACAGGCATCGGCTCAGAAATCCCGGTGGCTTCTATGAGCAAATAGTCGAAACGACCGGCCAACGCCAATTTTGTGATCTCATCCAACATGTCGTCTCGGAGGGTGCAGCAGATACAGCCATTAAAAAATTCGACTAAAGCCCCGTCTCTTTGCCCAAGAGACTTGAATTCTGAGCTTACGAGGGCGACGTCAATGTTGAATTCGCTCATATCATTGACAATTATGGCGACCGCATTCCCTGCTGATTCGACAGAAAATTTAACAGCGTCGTCTTGCCGGCACCGAGACAAACCGACAAAACTGTAGCCGGCAACTTAGTGAACATCGTTTGCTTACCTCAAATCTGGAATGCACTCATATTGTCAAGACGCTGTACATGCTCAGCCCGAGCGTGATTGCTGCTATCAAACTAACAACAAGCACTATTCCGCCCGCTCGACGAGTCGCTTTGATTTGCCACCACATCACCAGCCCCGACAGGCCCCAAAAACAAAGGGTCAAAGCCATTGCATCAACTCCCAATGCCCATAGCCACTTGGTGTTCCATTCGCTCGGATAACGATGGCTGAGGTGCATACGTAGAAGAAAGGTGCGCCATGAAAGCTCGACCGTAGGTTCTCCCTTGGCTCCGCTGACTTGTTTGCTAATTGGATTGAAAGACGCGTTCCATTCTCCATCTGCGGCTATCACGGAGAACTTTATATCGGGTCCGCTTGTTACGGTTGCTGATCCGGTTGGGAACCCCTTTCGCTGTAGAATCGTCGGCGCTGCACGCCTTATTCGGTCGACGATCGACTCCAGGTTCTGTAGATCTTCTTGCTTTCCACGTGTTGTCTCTGCGCTGGTTCGCTCTTCCTTGAACAAAACCGACGTCGCAAAGGGTGCTACCGTTTCTGTTGGTCGCTTTGTCGCATTCTCGCGAATCAAGCCACTTTGCGTATTCGGATCGAACACAAAAAAGTAAGTGCGGGTCCCAGAATTGACCGTGGCGACAAACGTATCTCGCCCCGAATAGCGGATTGGAGATTTGCCAAGAGTCCACTTTTCACTCGATATGTTGTGGGCATTCAGCATTCCGACGAGCTTCTCAACGAACTCGCTCAGTGGCGGTGGGTTCTCCAGTTCCGTTCCCACCATGTCGTGGCGATCAAAGTAGACAACGGGCGAATCGGAGAATGCATTTGGATGATTGAAGAGAAAGCCAGTTACGCCGTAGAGTAACGCCCAAGGCAATAAAAACAAACCGAGATAGAGATGACCTCGTCTTAGGAACTGAAGCAATCGACGAACGGGTGGTCTTGACTTACGCCGCTTGCTACTCCCTAAGGTAGCAGATGACGCTGTTGAATCGCTCATCTCAACATCTGAAGCGATGGCTAAGCTGCCGATTGGGTTTGTCTCGCTTCCGGTGACAGTCTTCATCGCTTTGGCATCCAATCACTGAAGTTAACAATCATGCAAAGCCGTTTGTCTCCTGCGGCGAATTCCGGTGAACGATGGAGGATACGATCTTGATAGGTCGGATGCTTATGCCCTTTAAGAAACACGAGTGCGTTCAGTGGAGCGCGATAGATGACGCCTGGTTCATTCTGATCGATGAACTCTGTCGTGGGTCCAAAATAGGTTACTAGCAACCGTACGTAAACATTGTCACAGTGAAACTTGGGACACGACTGATGTTCTGTCACTTCCAATCGGAGTTCGAAGGACGTCTGCTTAAACAAACTTTCAAATAGCTGGATGTCCTCAAGCAAATGTTGCGAGAACTGCGGTTGCAAGAGTCCCATCTCCTCCAAAGTTGCAGATACAAACCGTTCGGCATTGTTAAACGCGACGGTCGACCTTTTCTCTAACTCCGGTAGATCTCTTACGGTATCAGCCATGTTGAGAGACATCGGTTTGGGCAGCAAGATAATATCCGCATCAGGACTCTGAAGACGCCGAGCGACATCGCTACTGTCCTCGGCGATGAATCTTTTGAGTCCCTGCTGAATCGTGAGCGTTTGCATTGTATCACTAGTCGTTTGAGAAAAACCAATAGGCAAATAGACTCACCTAGTAGTCAAAAAGCTTGAAAATGCGATCGCGTTGAGGCAAAGTCCCAGGCACGTCGTATACGCGAAATACCAAATCCCGAGCTTGAATACTCCTTGCCAGCCAAAGATCTGTCGCAGTACGGCAGCTTCGGGAAACGAGGCCGCCGTAGTAGCCATCATCAACGCGATCAAGGTACCGACAGGCAGCCCTGCTTTCGCAAGTGGAATGAGAATAGGCCCCGCAGCGGCAGCGTTTACATCCAAAGGTAATCCGATCAAGGAGGCTAGAACCGGTGCCAAAGGATGATGACCATAAGTGGTAAGCAACTCGACGGGCGTCAAATTGAAGTTGACCAAAACGGCTGCAAGACCCGCACCAATGACAAGAGCCCATTTCAGGCGACTTGCGAGCCTGAGCGAATCGATAGCAGCCTCGCGCCATACGGACAAGCCGAACCTCGCGCGAGAGGCGAATGCATCCGTGGATGCCTTGTTGCACCACTCGCACGGTATCAACCCCAAGCGGTTCGCGAAATAGCCGGTCAATAATGCTGCGATCAAACCAAACAATGTATAGAGAAGAGCCGCCGGCCAGCCCAACGCTAGAAAAACCAAAACAATCGCAAATTCGTTCACCGCTGGGGCCGCAAAAAGAAAACATGCCGCTGGCCGCCGCGCCGCTCCACCATGAATGAGCGATGCGTACAAAGGGGTAACACTGCAAGAACAGACTGGGGTAATGATACCCAGAGCCGCACCACAACATATCCCAATCCCATCATCTCTTCCTAGACTACGTCGCAGCCATTGAACCCCCAGCCACTTTCGAATCAAGTTTAGGACAAACGAAGTGACGAGCAATAGAATGACAATCTTGGTTAAGTCGTAGATCCAATACTCAAGAAAATCCTTAGCGACTGAGTTTGTTAACCAAGCTACCAATCGCGCACCAACCCACTTGCTGAAGATAGTAATGGGCTCAAACGGATCGGGTATTCCCGACTTCCAGTCATTGCTCACGGAAATGCCTCCGGTGGAACGATTTCTCCGCCATTTCGCGTCGCGAGGCTACGGTAGGGGCCTAACGCGATTTGGTCCGAGATAATTCTCACGGAACCGTCCATATTGAGAAAGTGACAGCCACTGTATCCCATATGGCTGGTCGTGAATCCTCCTGGGCTGCTGCTTCGCGCATTGGGAGCCCCCGTGTTGATATGGATGTTTGTAGCCGCCATCGCAGGTCGCCAATTCTTACTGGGGTGAGCACGGTCGGCTGCAAACCAGGTCGGAACATAAACCAACTCTTGGCCTGGGATGATGCCGCACCATCCACTCTCTGTCATGCGACTAGTTCTTTCTCCGACCCCAACCGTATTCGAAAGTCCATCTGTGATCTCCGCGAGGCGAACGCCACGATTGCGATGAAAAGGACCGTCAAACGGCTGCTCCTCGTAATGAAGCGAGCCCATGTTGAGGACATAACTATTCACAGCCCACTCCAATGGCACGCCAGAGGTGGACACCATCTGCTGCGGAACGGCCGTAGGGGGGATTCCTGACAGACCAGTCGTGTGGTCTCCAGGCTTGTGACCCTTACAAGTCGCGGCCCAACATCCGCAGGAGAGACGTAGGTAGGCACAATCGTCTCACGCACCAATCGGTTGGCATCGTCGGCGATCGGAAGACTGAAATCAATCCGGTTGTACAGATTTCCCTGCTCGATGTAAGGCAGGATAAAAGCGAAGAACCCCCAACCCGGTCCGCCATCTTCGACCCACGCAGCGGTCTGATAAATTCCGCTCGGAAAGCTGGTGCTCCAAGTTGGAGGATTATCCGGGTTGGTTACTCCCGAAAGCTGCGTGATGTCTTGCCGAACGATTCGGGACACGCAAGCGGGTGGTAACCGACCAAAGGCCGATTCGTAGCTATGCATGGCTAGCCCAATTTGCCTCAAGTTTTTTTTGCACTGAATGCGACGGGCAGCACTCCTCGCCATCTGCACTGCCGGCAGTAACAACGCCACCAAGATACCAATGATGGCAAGCACGACCAGCAATTCCACTACCGTGAATCCATGACATCTTTTGTTTCGGCTTGCGACCACGAGTTGTTTCCCCACTGGTAAGCTCCTGTCATGCATTGCGGTATCGAATATCTCGGCCAGCTCGTCGCTCTCTAAGAGAACACAGCTTCCCAGCCGAAGACTAACGCTGTCAACTCAATGCTACTGCACTTGCAATTCGTATGCAAGTGAGGGTCGGGTGTCCATTTGCGACTTGACGACTACCAACTCGTATTCAATTAACTTCCCGGATATCCCCATGACCACGGACTCCTCAAAAGTTCCCGTTACTGTGCTCACTGGTTTCTTGGGTGCAGGTAAAACAACGCTGTTGAATCACATATTGACCGCGAATCATGGCAAGCGAATTGCCGTGATTGAAAATGAATACGGAGACATTCCCATCGATCACGAACTGGTCGTGCATGCCGACGAAGAAATCTTCGAAATGTCCAATGGCTGCATCTGTTGTCACGTGCGCGGTGATCTGATTCGGATCCTCAAAAGCCTGTTGCAACGCAAACACAAATTCGACTACATCCTGATCGAGACAACCGGCGTTGCAGACCCAGGACCGATCGCCCAAACCTTTATGCTGGAACCTGATCTGATGCATGGGTGTCGCCTCGACGGCATTGTCACTCTGGTCGATACACGCCATCTGTTTGAGCATCTGGAGGACGCAACGGGGGAGGTAGTGTCAGCCTAATCGCAGAAGGTGAATTGGACCTCGATAAAGTGAATGACTGGAGGCCGGACAACAATGAACTGGTTGTCGCGCGCTACGGTGGTCTGACAATTTGGGATATACGTAAAGAGAAACCAGTAGAGTCTCTGAACTATCGCGGCTCGGTACTTCGAATCGCCATTTGCCCTCGAGGTCGCTACATCGCGACTGCGGACCAAAACAGTGCCGTTCATTTTTGGCGCACGGAGACTTGGTTGGACGCAGAAATGTCGGGCTATCCACACTTGGTAACCTCGATGAGTTGGGATTGCTCGGATCCTGGACCTGAAGACCGAACCCCAACCTTTCTGAAAGGTTCTGAGGATTGCTTGACCCGTTGCGTGTTGTTCGCTCCGAACTCGACATTGTGTGCCTTTGCCGGAGAAGCTGGGGGTATGACTGTCCAAGACGTTACGAAAACAGAAAGTTATCGAATAGGTGAGCTAGGATCGCCTGTTACGTCCCTGGCTTGGCTGCCAGATGCAACGGTCCTCTTCGCTAGCACGTCCACAGGTACCCTGTCCGCATTTGGAGAGTAATCAACTTTAGTGAATGCAAAACGGTTTACATTCATCATTCCGTGTTTCGCGACTGAATCGAAACAGGCCGCGTATCGAGATCGATGTAGTTAACATTCAGGTGCGTTCAGTTGCCTTGAGTGCGTTGTGGACGAACTGATGAGGCTGTACCGCTGGAACGATTCGAATCGCCTACGAGATTTGCCATGGGTTGATTCAGGCACAGATTCATAACGTTTGGCGGTAAGACCTCTCTCATTTCCATAAACGTGATGGCAGCGTCTTCCAGCGTGTAGAGCGAGTTGATACTGTTCTCTTTCTGCAGACGCAGCGTTCCTTCCACGGTAACAAAGAATGCTTTGCTCTGTGGATCAATCTTGGAGAGCAGATCCGTCACGTTCTCGCACTCGACCAACACGCTGAACTTATGGTTCGGAATCGGTGCCAAGCCACAACACCATGCCACCCCCCCATGACTGGGCAATAGCAGGAAATTCGTAATTTGTTCTTCGCCGTGTTCGTCCTCGAGAAGTCCGGACGACAACAAAAAACCGACGCCGGGTAACTCGATGCGTTTACCCTCAGCAGCTTCGATCGCCGGTGCAAAAGTCGGAACGAAACCAATCTCGGGATCCACTTCGACGACGGTTTTCTTGATCTCTTGCCAAAGCTGCGGCTCCTCCGCCGAGACCGCCGCAGCGTCGTTCACGACTGACGACCGCCACGCGGAATTGACACTCGCAATCCCATTCCTCCAATCTATGAAAAGTTGGAAATTCCAAATGGCGATCATCGCGAAGGCGAGTATTGCAGTGATAGCTGTCTTGCGGCTCATGTAGTTACCTCCTCAGATGATCGGGGCGTTGCAGGAACGTGGCCGTCACCCCCTCCTCCAAAACGCTGGTTAGCTCGCTGATAAAGCCCGACACCGATCGTCATTAGCAACACAACAATGAACGGGTAGTGCCACGTCGGCACACTGGCCGCGATCCGTCCGAGATTATTCCGCTCGACGCGATTACCGAAGATCATCGGTACGCAGCATTCCTGTACTTGCAACTCGTTCTTCGCGATCATCGTCGCTTTGTACTCGTACGATGCGAATACGACGTGATTGGCGATCAAGCCACCAACCAGTGCAACCATTATCAGACTGAGAGCGTAGAAAGTCGCGGTACCGAGCCCCATGCTTCGCCGAATCGCGTTAAGCTCACCCAGGTTCGTCGCCGGTCCGGCGATCATGTACGCCAACATCGGGCCCGGCATTGCACCTCGCATGAACAACGCCCACACGATTGGAATCGTCGGCACCGAGCACGTGTAAACCGGGATGCCGATCAGAATCACCAGCAACAACGTCCACACGCTGCGAGTGCCGAGATAGGCTTCAGTCAATTCGATTGGCAAAAAGGCGAGCACCAATGCCGCAACGGACAAACCGATCGTCAGGTCAACACTGATCTCGGTGCCAAGATCCCAAAACGCCCAGTGCATCGCTCGCCTGAAACGGGATCGTCCCTCCGCTGCCGCGTGGTGATGTTGATGTTCGTCGTCTTTTTCCACTCGGTCGACAATCGCGTCAAAGTCCTCGACCGGACGAGTTGGGTCGCGTAGCAATCGGTTGCCGATGATTCCGATACCCAAGGAACCGAGCATCGCGACACTGGTATAGGTGGCCAGATACAAAGGCCCGAGCATCATGCCGATCATCAACAACGACACCGGCGAGATGGCCGGCGAACTGGTCATGAACGAGAGCGCCGTGCCACGGGCTGCACCGGCACGATGAACGCCCACTCCTAGCGGCACCACGCCGCACGAGCAGATCGGCAGCATCGCCCCGATGCCAACAGCATTGAAAACCGGTCGAATGCCGTCGGCCCCCAAGTGCCTGGCCAATGATTCACGCGGAACGTACTCCTTGATCAATGCCGCAGCGATGTAACCCAGCACCAAGTATGGTGCGGACATCGCCAACGCCATAAACAGTGAATTGAAAAAGAGTGATATTTGTTCCATGTCTGTCTCGCAAACAGATGTAAGAGCCGACGGGTTGCGCTTTGTTCCAATTCGATCTTCCGGTTGAATCGGTGGAGGGCTCTCGCTCTTCCGCTATCTTCGTTAGCGGAAAAGAGTCAACCATCCTTTGCTATCCTAGTTTTCTAACCGAACGCTACGCTAGCACAAGGCTATCGCAAATGCACATCAATTGCAACCGGCCACCGATGCACTGGCCACGGTCAGCCGTTTTATTGCGACAGAGATAAGACTCTTCATTGGGTGTCTCGCCGAGCATATGATCTAGCGCCGCAGACAAACGCTCGCGAGGGAAAACACTTAACTCGGTTCTATAGACGCGTACTGCGTTAACTGCTGAACGAGTATTCAGACAGCACGCGCGCCGTGTTTGTGATTTATTCTCGCAATTGTTAATCCGAATGAAGTCAACCAAACGTTGTCGTTTGCAAAAAGCAGCCGAGCAATTTGTGTTCGAATTCAATCCAACCGGACGTCGGTCGATCAAGGATTATTTCAAGTCGACTGTCGCGGCGATAAGCTGACGGGGCATAGCTGGTTGTATCTTTCGCACGGTTGATGGACCACCAATTGTCCTGGCATCGAAAAACACCTTTTAGTCGCAAAATTGGATGAACGTAACCTAAGAGGTCAAGCAGGCTATCGCGATCGAAGATGTCGTCTACGTGGAAGATCCAACCACAGGCATCATGCCCAAGTTCATTGTTGGACACTCGCAGCGGTCGGCCTGGTGTCGGAGCGACGACCGGACACTCTGCCTGTGAATTGGGAGCGGAGGGATTCTGGCTATTGACCATTGCACTGTGGGCGCTCAACACTGGCAACTCGCCCAGAATTGTCGCCGGCTTATTTCGCTGGTTGCTCGCAATGGGATGGGCATCGGGAAAAGCTGGGACTCTCACGGTTGATGCAACCGTATCTAGCCAAGTCGGATCGATATCGCCAAAACTTGATTCCGTGACCAGTAGCTTTGTGGGAACGAAGTTCTCGACCCATTCGCGACAACGTTCAATGAGCGCGGAATCTCGTTTGTCAGTCCAGTTGATTACGACGATATCCGCCAATTGGACTTGGTCTTGAAAGACTTCCGTCTCGCGCCAACGCGGGTCGTCGAAGTCTTTGGGATCGATCAGGCAAATGGTATTCCGTAGATAGATCA
>VGZN01000076.1 GCA_016872635.1 Planctomycetota bacterium
GCGACAGTGCTAGCAGCGGCGAGGAACGAACGGCGAGACACATCGCTCGCGGTCGCTTTCGTTGAATCGTTCATGTTGATTTTCCTAGTGGAGAAAGAGGCTGGAAATGTGTTAGGAAGGATGGTCGGAGCTCGTGCGAACAAGCGTTGCCTTTGTAACGCGTCGGCATCGTCGGACGCGGAAAGGACCAAAGCCGGGAACGAGCATAGCAACCCCATGCGGTGGATGCTAGTAGATTCTGCAGACGAGGCCGCTTAGTCGGCCAAAGCTTAGTGGGAAATACTAGAGTTTACCGAGTCTCTCGAGGGCTTCGTCGGCCCAGGGGCTTTGGGGGGAAAGTTGCAAAAAACGAACCCAATGCCGGGTCGCTTGGTCTGATTTTCCGACTTCATCCAAGGACCGTGCGAGATGGTAGTGCACATCAGGATAGCGATCATCGCGGGCGAGAGCTCCCTCGAACGCTGCGATCGCCAAATCGATTTGACCCAATTCAGCGAGCGCGCATCCGAGATTGGCACGGGCCTCGACAAAATCCTCATCGATCTCGACTGCGTTGTAGTACCGTTCCCGCGCCGCCCCGACGTCGCCCGAGCGATAGAGGAGTTCTGCGAGTTGAAATGCGATTTCCGCATGTGGGCCATACTTGGACAGGATCACGCGGTGCCATTCGATCGCTTCTTCGATCCTGCCTACATCCTCGAGTTCTTCGGCTGCGTGCAACATATCGTCGCGAGACCAAGGTTCTAGATCGCTCGTCTCGCGGGGGCCGACCAGGAGTGAGTCGTCTTGTGCGTTCTCGTGAACTTGAAGCGAGCGTATATTGGCATGGTAGTTTGCTGCATCATCCTCCGAATCCAAATCGTCGAGGTCAAAGTCGAGATGGAGTTGACCGTAGGCACCGAGCAACTTGCCTTGATCCCGGAGTAGGATCCTTCGACCATCGAAGACCAGATCCAATTCGAGGAGGCTCCGATTCTCAACTCGGCTACCAAACTCTTGGAGTTGGCGTTTGATTTCACTCGGTTTAGCCCCGTGTGCGCCCCACTCCATCAAGCGCCGAGCGCATTGGACTTGTTCAAAGTCAAAGTAGGGAAGCCGGTGTACGATTTTGGTACTGTGAAGCAGGCCCATCCGATGCCAGCGACGCACTTGGCCGACCCGAGTTTTGATCAACCCTGCGACCATAGCGGGCGTGTACAATTGTTGGTGTGCTGGATCTTCGACAATACCCAGTTGGACCCAAAGTTCATGCTCATGAACCAACGTGGTATTCCCGGATCGGATCGAATCGCGAAATCGATCGCCGAGCATCGCATTCAAATCTTCGTCAGGCATCTCATCGGCGCCGATGACCACGAGATCGACATCGTTGCTCCATCGTTCGACAGGAGTCGCACCATGCTGCTTGGCCAGCAGGATAGCTTCCTTGCGAGTCATCGCTCCAAGTTTTCCGAGGAAGGCGATCCGTTTACCTTCGAGGTATGGCACCGAAGGATCCATGCTTAGGCGCCCTCAGCCATTATGCGATCGGAACTGCTGTTGCCGTGAAGCGATAGCCCCCAGTCCTCCATTCGCTGCAACAACGGTTGCTTGGTCATATCGAATTGAAGCGGTGTTACGGTGATGTGTCCTGCAGCGAGCGCGTTTAGATCCGTTTCATGGTCGGTTGGCTTGGGAGGCGGGTCATTGGTGGACCAGTAGTAGTTTCGGCCTTTAGGATCTTGACGCTTGATGTAATGATCGCCATAGCGCTCGACTCCCATGGGGACGACATGCACTTGGGGCATCGCCCCTTCGCGAAATTTTTGGGTTGCTGCTGACGGAATATTGATGTTGTAGAGTTCAGGCGCGAGGCCTTGTTTTTCGATGATTTTCTCGATCAGCGACACGGCCATGGTCGCTGCAGCTTCAAAGTCCGCATGGGGATCATGTTCGAGGGAAACCGCGAAACTCGGGATTCGAAAGAAGGCTCCTTCGATGGCGGCAGCGACGGTTCCCGAGTAGAGGACATTGATCCCCGCATTCAGTCCACCGTTGACACCGCTGACTATCAAGTCGACTGGTCTTGGGGCAAGTTCTGCGACACCCAATTTGACGCAATCGGCAGGGGAGCCTTCAACGGCCCATCCGCGGAACGCTTCGCCATCAAAGATTTCTTTGCACGTTAACGGCGACAAATAAGTGATCGAGTGCCCGACTCCGCTTTGCTCGGTTGCAGGAGCTACAACGGTGACATTGCCTAGGCGCTGGAGTGCGAGTCGGAGAGCCCGAAGGCCAGGTGCGTAGATTCCGTCATCGTTGGCTAAAAGGATATTCAAATTCGCTCTTCCTTACGTTTGGGTGGCGATGTCTTACCACTGAATAGAATCACGCAGATTCTTCGGGTACGCAGCATCTAAGCCTTGGATGGTCTCTTTGGCTTCCGGCGAGATCGACTCGGGAAGCTTGATCAGGACCTCGATGATCATATCTCCTGGGCCTTTCGAGTTCACAAGCCCTTGTCCCTTTAGCCTTAAGCGCTTTCCGCTGCTGGTCATCGGTGGGATTGTGATAGTGATGGTTCCCTTTGGGGTTTGAACATCGACCTTAGCCCCTGCGACAGCTTCATTGAGGCTGACCGGCAATCGCATTTCAAGGTTGTTTCCAACGAGTTTGACAGCGGGGTGGGATTCCACGTTGACGGTGAGAAGCAAGTCGCCTGCTTTGCCGTTGGGGATAGAGCCGCCTTGGCCTCGCAACCGGATCTTTTTCCCGGGTTCCATACCTGCGGGAATCTTGACCGCGATCGATTCTAACTGGCCGTCACGATCGAGTCGAAACTGCCGTTCACCCCCCTCGATGATTGTCCGAAGTGGAACCTCGATCTCTCCCGAGATATCAGGCCCGCGGGGAGTGGCAGTGCGTCGAGAGCGTGTTGAGCCACCTGCGCCTGCTCCGAATTGCCTGAATATGTCCCCCAAATCGACGGCACCGCTACCACCGGCACCACCGAAAATGTCTCCGAAATCAAAACCGCCAGCACCCCCCGTGCGTCCTCCGCCACCGAATGGATTTCCCTGCCGATACTGTTCGTAGCCATCCCCAAACTGATCGTACATCTTCCGTTTTTCAGGGTCGTTCAACGTATCGTACGCGGTTTGAATCTCTTGAAACCGCTTTTTCGCGCTTTGATCCTCTGGGTTTAGATCCGGATGGTACTTGCGCGCTAATTTCCGGTACGCCTTGGCGATTTCCTCCTGGGATGCAGAGCGACTGATACCGAGCGTTTTGTAGTAATCGTTTGCCATTGTGGATTCCATGCAGAGCCAACTCCCGATCGAGGATAGGAACAAACCGAGCCGAAACCGCCAAAATGGCATTTTGGACGGTGCCGATTGCGGGACGTATCGCAAATGGCTTGCCAACCCTCGTGCAGTTGTCACGGACTATTCTATCTCATCCCTGTTGCGCCGCACCTGCAAATCCTCGGACCGAACTGCTGCTGGAGGAAGGTGGATGCTGCTGAAGTTAGGAGCCATGGTTGAGGTGATCCTGTACTCGACAAACGCGATCGTACGCATCCCGTTTCTACATTGGCCGTTGTGGATCGCGGTGGTGCTCGCCTGCTCCTTCGCTTCGCAATCCGCGCTGGCGCAAAATGAGGTGACCTTGGAGGTGATCGATGAAAAGACGGGGGAACCGACCGCGGCTCGGATTGAAGTGGTGAAATCTGCGAAAAAACTCAATCGTGACCGAAAGACGCTCATCTCGGGGGATACCTGGCTTGCCGAAGGAAAATTGGTCCTGCAACCGCCGCCGGGGGAGTACGAGTTTTTGGCCAAGCGAGGACCTGAGTTCAAAGAGATTCGAGGCGGATTCACGATCGAGCGTCGCGCGAAGGATGTCGTAGTGATCGAGTTGCCGAGGTCCGTCGACATGCATGATGAGCACTGGTACAGCGGTGACTTAGGAGTCGAATTGGAGCGGGAGACCGCACGGAGGTGGCAGATCGCCGATGCGGTCGACATGGTTGTCACTAACCTCAGGGGGCAAAAACGCGAGGCATCGGCAGGCCAGGATGCCAAGTCGAAAATTACCAACGCCAACAAAACTGGAACAAAGAACCCGACAGCGAAGTCACCAGCAGCAAAAAACGGGATGCTTGTTCCGGGAAGTATCGATCTGATCGGATCGCGGTGGGGAAGCATGTCTCTCGATATCCTCGCCCCAGAAATAGGAGTCGCTATTCATCGCTACGAGCAGGTTGAGAATGCAGTCGACTCGCCCCTGGGAGAGCGTCCAGATGCAAAGGACCTTGGTTGGAAAGATGCTTGGAACGTTATCGAAACATTTCGAGGTGATCAGCAAGCGTTAATAGAGATCACTCAACCGGGCGCACGCGATACACCCTTCCTGCTTGCGGATCCAAACGTAAAGTTGGTGCGTGTTTTATCGAGCGTCAATCGGCCGAAGGGAGATGATTCATTCACCTTTCCGCGATCGGCGGATTCCAGTGTCTTTGCGACGCTTTCCTTAGGTGCGAGCAAGGACCGGACCGCGTTGCTGATCAACGCTCCTTTTCCGTACGATGAGCGGATTCGATTTAAGGGTTCGAGGGGTGTTGGGAAACTCAACGAGTTCCTTTATTGGCAGATGCTAGAAGCGGGACTGCGATTGGCACCTGGCGCAGCATCGGGATTCGGCAAAGGGGAAACCCATATTGGCTACAATCGCGTTTATGTTTATTGCGAAGGTCCCAGCGAGGAGTTTCCCCGAAGTTCCGGGTTCGAGAAGAGTGAGTCGAGGAATCGAGCGGGAAGCCGATCGGGACGCGACGGATCGCCATCCTACGAGGCAGACACTGAAACAGATAATGCAGCGACGAAGGATACTGGGGCTGCGGATTCCCCTTCGGTTGATCATTGGTGGCATGGGCTCGAGCATGGGGCATCCTTTGTCTCGAATGGGCCATTGTTGCGAGCCATGGTCAATGGTTCCCCGCCAGGGTCGGTCCATCCAGGGTACCGGGGCGAGGCGATTCCATTGGACATTGCGGTATCGCTCGCCGTTCGCGAGAAAGTAGATTATCTCGATGTGATCTTTAACGGCGAGACGCTTTACAACGCCAAGCTCGAGGATCATTACAAGCGAGGGGAGTTCCCCGAGCTTTCGGTGAGTGAAAGCGGGTGGTTGGTGATGCGAGTGGTGACCGCGCACGAGGATGGGTATCGTTACGCGAGTACTGCACCATTTTACTTCGAGTTCGAAGGCAAGCCGCGCGTCTCGAAGAAGAGCGTAGAGTTTTTCCAAGGTTGGCTGGAGCGATCGATCGAGGCGATCGATCAGGACGACGAGCAGCGTTCTATGTATGCCGATCGAAAGCAAGCGGCGAGGGTGTTCTGGGAGAACCTGCAATCCCACGCCACCGCCCCATGATTGGATTGCAGCCTGACGCGACATTGCGAGGACGGATTCGGCAGTGGAACCACTCGATTTAGCTCTTGTGTTTTTTGACTCCACCCGCGTTTTCAACGAGCCGCTGGATAATCCGTTTGGAGAGTTCCGTGAACTCCTCGGCCGATCGGGGAGCGTTTCCGAATACGACGCGATTCGGGTTTTCAGGTTCCTCGTCGGGTCGGATCGGCAACGCTTCGATCCTCGACCATGCAGTGTCGTAAACGGTGTAGGAAACGTTGAGTCCTTTCGTGACTGAATTGACTTTGCGTTGCAAGTCAAAGGAAGTTGTGGCCGCGTTTACGTAGCACGCGGTTGCGACCAGCCAATCGCGGTAGTGCGAATCCTTTTGGATATTCGAACCACATTCTTGCTCGAGGGCCTTGGCCGCTCCGCGTACCGAGAGCATCAGTCGATCGATGAGGGTTCGCACTGGATGGCTAAATGCGATATCCGAAAAGTTGTTTGGCGATAGATAGACGTCGACGGTCGCCGTGACAGCGCCGCATCCGGTGTGCCCCAAGACGATAACGCTTTGGAGTGAGTCCCGCATGTGAGTCGCTGCATAGTCGACGCTGCCAATGCACTCCAGTCCCAGAACATTCCCTGCGACTCGAACCACGAATAAATCGTTCGCCGAGCAATCCATCACGTGCTCGATGGAACTCGGGCATCAGCGCATCCAAGCACCAAGGCCCATGGCGCCTGCATCACCTCGAGACCCTTGACCAGCGGTATTCCCAGTTGGATTGGGTTCACCGGAATCACCATCGGCGGATGATTCCTTTCTCCTTCGCCGATATTCTGAATGTGCTTGACCATCTTGCAGAAACGCAAGTTCCCTTGCTCGAGCATTTTGAGGGCTTGTTTGTTGCTGCGAGGTCGTTTTAGCTCAAGAGGTGCATGCGGATCAAATCGATAAACAATATCCATAATAGGTTTCCGCATGAGCGAAAGGAAGCACAAGGATTATGACGGCGTGGTCTCAAAAACGCTCTGTCGGAAGATGTCCTCGACACTTCGAGCGATCGTGTTACACATTCCCTCTAGGTCTAAGTCATCCTCGTCGTATCCAAAGGGGTTTTCAACATGCTCAGCGACAATTTCCATTCCGAGCATGAAATAAGCAATGACGATGGTGATGGGAATTGTCCACCATTTAAAGTCGTTGGAGATCCCCCAAGGCAACGTGAACAGGAAGAGCACAATACATTGTCGGGCGAAGATGCGATACGAGATAACCATGGGGGTACGTGCGATCCGCTCGCAAGCGCCACATACATCCATTAATTTCGCCATTTCCATATCGATTACCCGCAGGTCATCTCCATCGATTCCGCGAGACTTCTTGCGTTCTGCTACCCATCGATAGAGTTCGTTGGCGATGGTCATAGGGGGATGGACAGGGCACGCCTCTTTCGAAAAAACAGCACCGTCGTAGGGGACTTGACGCAAGTGGCACATGAGGGCTTGAGGGAAATCGATGAGCCGCCTTCGAAGGAACTCGGCTTCGGTGCTGTTTGGGGTTGCAAGCACTGAAAGTTTGATCGATAGGTTACGAGTCGCATTCACCAATGCTCCCCATAGCGTGCGAGCTTCCCACCACCTCGCGTATGCTGTATTGGTTCGGAAAACCAAAAGCCACCCTAACACCAAAGACAAAGCAGCGTGGATATCGGAGGGCATATCCCCCAGCTCACGGAATTGTGAGTTCTCTTTGAGTACCGGAAGGATCGAATACACCCCCATCGCTATCGCTAGCAGCGCGACGGTACTGAGAGTTTTCGATGCGGTTAGGGGTGCGATAACATCTTTGAAAGGCATGGGGAAATTGTAACGCAATTGCATCGCCTGGATGGATGTATGCCTCTAGGTCTGCCCTTCGAGCGACGAAAAAAATGGCCAAAACCTGCTCTTTTGCATCCATGCGATGGATTCCTGAGAACTCATGGGAAATGGTGTGCCGCGTGGAGGGGTTAGTCGGAATCGAGTCGATTGGCCGGAAACGGGCCTTTGGACTACAATCGGCAAGGTATATCATTGTTCCTGGAGACAAGGGACCTTAGACACGTCCCGGGCTGCACCATCCCAACGTCACTTGCCGATAAACGCAAACCATGGCATCGTCCAGACAACCGCCCGTTGAAGGATCATTTATCGGTAGCTTATTTGCCGGTGGGTCCTTTGTCTGTGGATTCTTTGTCGGTGGAACCCTTTTCGAAATGCCTAGAACAAACGGGATGCCTGGAACAAACGAGTGGATGCTCGAGTGGATGCTGAAGAGGGTTCTCATTGCCATTTCGGTGCATTTGAAGCACTTGTTGCATCGGTTTCTCATGATGGTTGTTGGACTTAGTTTGATCCTCTGTGGCGTGAACGGTCTGCAATCGATGCCGGGAAATCCCATGGTCGGGCCGCTGTTGGCTCACGAGAGTCCGACTGCTGGCGATACACCATCTGGAGGAGGGGCGGGATCCTCACTGGGTCAGGGCGCCTCGACCGATCGAGACACCGATACCGATCGAGACATTAACGCAGAGTGGACCGATACGGTTCGCCCCGTTCTGCTAAAGCATTGTGGTGAATGCCACATGAATGGAGGAAATGAAGGGGGCGTCGGTTTCGATGACTACGATAGCCTCGAAAAGATCCGCGCTCACGAGAGTACGTGGGAACAGATTCGAGGTGTGATCCGCGCCGAGGCCATGCCCCCTCCTGAATCGGCAACGATCACTTCGGAGGAGCGTACGGCATTGACCCGTTGGATCGAACGAGCGCTTCACGAGGTGGATTGCGGGTGCCGGCCGGTACCCCCGAGCGTAACGGTTCGGCGACTGAATCAGTTCGAGTACGACAATACTATCTGCGATTTATTCGGCATGGAGATCCGACCCTCGAAAGAGATTGGATTCGTATCTGACGATGTCGGGAACGGTTTCGACAATCAAGGCGAGGTGTTGACGTTGCCACCGATTGCGATCGAGAAATACCTTCAAGCAGCACAGTGGGTTTCCGAGCGAGTCATCGCAACCGATCGAGAGAAATTTCGCAAGCAAAGGTTTGATGGAGACAATCTTTCCTTCTCACAACGATTGACGATTCCCATCCATTTAGCTGCCGGGAAGTACAGTGTGAGCGTTCGAGCTCGGTTCGGCGATGACCAGAAGGACAAATGCAAAGCTCGATTGCTGCTCGACGATCAAGTCATCACCGAGTGGGACGTTCCACCTAAAGATGAAACATTGAAGCAGGATTTTGAGGCACCTGTAGGTGATCATGTGTTGGTCGTTGAGTACGCGGATGACGGCGCGCCCGAGACGAGGAACGCACCCAATCGACGACTGAATGTCGAGTCGGTTCGGTTGGTAGGTCCAGAGGGAGGTGAGCCAGCCTTCCCGAAATTGCACCAGCAATTGGTCATCGCAACGCCATCGACACTAGATAGTCCTGAATCGCAGCCCATCGGGTTTACCGAGGCGACGCGTCGGATCTTTCAAAAGTTGTTGCCACGCGCTTACCGTAGGCACGTGAGCGACGAGGAACTTCATGCAGTGATGATGGTTTGCCAGCACGCGAGTGACTCCGGATATGGTTTTGAGGAGTCCGTACGTGTGGGGGTCCAAGCAGTACTGGTCGCACCTCAATTTCTTTTTCGGACCGAGAAACGCATTGAGCTAGCCGATTCCTGGCAACTCGATGATTTCAGCATCGCGAGTCGGCTCTCGTATTTCTTGTGGGCGAGCATGCCAGATCCTGAACTCATGGAACTTGCTGCCGCTGGTCAGCTAACGGACAAGGCTATCTGCAATCAACAGGTGGCCAGGATGTTGGCGGATAGCAAGGCAGAGTCCTTGCTCACCGGATTTTTCGCGCAGTGGCTTGGGCTAAGAAACCTCAACAAGATCGATATCGATCGCGACAAGTATCCGTTCTGGTCGGATCGGCTGCGAACCGCGATGATTCGAGAGACCGAAATGTTTTGTCGCGACATGATGCGCGAGGGTAGGATACGAGACCTTTTGGTCGGTGGTCACACCTACGTGAACCCGAGGTTAGCAGAGTTCTACGGAGTGATGTTTGAGGATAAGGATCCGGCGAACATGTATCGCCGTCGTCCAGGTTCCAAGGGCCAAGATCCTCGCCGACAGGGGCTCTATAACGATGAAGATAAATGGATTCGGGTGACGCTTCCGGAAAACCGACGGGGGTTGATGACCCAAGCGGCAGTGTTGGCACTCACGTCAAATCCTACCCGGAGCTCCCCCGTAAAGCGCGGAAAATGGATCCTTGAAACCATCCTCGGAGATCCGCCCCCCTCGGCCCCGCCAAATGTTCCTTCCCTCGAACAGGCAAAAGCCGAAGTTTCAGCGTCGCTGCGAGAGCGGCTGGAAATCCACCGTTCGAATCCCAGCTGTGCGGGCTGCCATAAGTTGATGGACCCCATAGGTTTAGGGCTTGAGAACTTCGATGCAATCGGACGTTGGCGGGACAAGGAGGGGGAGCTAGTCATCGCACCTCAAGGGGAACTCGCCGACGGGAGAAGTTTTTCAGGGCCAACGGAATTGGTGGAAATCCTGTCGCAACGAGAGGATTCTGTCGCTAAAAACTTCACCGAGAGGCTCCTAACTTATGCACTCGGACGAGGTTTACAGCGGCTAGACCGTTGCGATGTCGATAAGATTCTGGAGTTGTCCAAGCAAAATGGCTATACAATAAGGTCGATCGTTGAGGGAATCTCGCAAAGCGACGCATTCCTGCAGAAGTCGGTTGGACCCAATAGCCCACAGCCCTAGGATTCTCCGAACAACACGGATACCAAAAACGGGGACACTAACCCATCCAACCCCCGCCATAACCCAATCCCACCATAACCCAAAGCAGCCATGGAAAACCAAAACGATACCCCACTGCAACGGATGAGTTCAGGCACTCGATTGAGCCGCCGAACAGTTCTTCAGAGCTTCGGCGCGACCTTGGCCCTCCCGATGCTCGATGTGATGAGGCCGGCCGTGCTGGCTGCCCAGGCAACAGCATCACCCGTCCGCTTGGCTTGGGTTTTTTTCCCGAACGGTACGAATGCTGAGCGTTGGATACCCAAGGGTTCGTCAGGAACCGATTGGGAGCTGACTCCGGGTTTGGAGCCTTTGGCCAGCTGCAAGAACGATTTCAACGTGATGAAGGGCTTGGCTCAAGTCAACGCACAATCGTTGGGGGATGGACCCGGTGATCACGCGCGGAGTGCGGCAGCCTTCCTCACCGGCGCTCACCCGTTCAAGACCGCAGGATCGAAGATTCGAGTCGGTCGAAGCGCTGACCAGATCGCCGCGGACTCCTACGGTCGAGTCACCCGACTCGCGTCGCTCGAGTTAGGGACGGAAGAAGGCCGCGATGCAGGGGCGTGTGACTCCGGCTATTCTTGCGCATATTCCAACAATATTTCGTGGCGCTCGGAGTCGTTACCAACGGGCAAGGAAATTCAACCTAAGCGCGCGTTTGCGAGGCTGTTCGGAGTTACGGGTGGCGGAGATGCCAAACAGCAAAATACCAAGAAGAGCATTCTCGATTTCGTCAATGATCAACGAAAACATCTCTCCACCAGTGTGGGAGCCGAGGACGCCAGGAAGTTGGACGAGTACTTCACCAGTGTTCGCGAGATCGAACAACGCATTGCACGATTCACGACACCTGTGGTATTGCCCGAAGGAACGGTTGAGCCAACCGAAAAGCCGAGTGATGCAACCGAGCATATCCGTTTAATGTACGATTTGATGGTTCTCGCGTTCCGAACCGATACCACCCGAATCGCGACGTTCATGTTGGCGAACGAGGGTAGCAACCGAGCCTTTCCGATGATCGAGGTCAAGGACGGTCATCACCAACTGTCGCACCACGAGAACAATCAGGACAACATTGCCAAGATTGCCAAGATCGATCGGTATTACTCCGAACAATTCGCGTACTTTTTGATGCGATTGCGCGAGACCCAAGACGGTGAAGGGAATCTGCTCGACAATTCGCTGATCCTCTACGGTGGTGCGATCACGGATGGGAATCGACATGACCATCATGATTTGCCCATTTTGTTGGCTGGTCGTGGCGGACGAAAGCTGCAGACGGGACGGATCGTGGAGCAGCCCCAATACACACCTCTCAACAATTTGTTCCGGTCCATGCTCGATACCGTGGGAGCGGATCTCGGTAATTTTGGAGATGCAAACGGTATTGTTTCATTGACCTGAGAGTACATTGGAACCAACGACTCGATGCGTAGCGATTGAGTCGAACGCAGACTTCGAGGATTCGCAATCTTTGAGGAATACAACACCGTCGATCAGAACACCGTCGATCAGAACACCGTCGACCGGAACACCGCCGACCGGAACACCGTCGACTAAAATTCAGTCAAGCAGAAATCTTATGAACACGGAATCCTCTTCTGGGAGGCCGGCGCCCGAGCTGCTGGCCCCTGCGGGAAATTGGGAGTGCGTGCATGCCGCGATCGAGAATGGCGCGGATGCTGTTTATTTTGGACTCGAATCGGGTTTCAATGCGCGGGCACGCGCGGTGAATTTCTCACTCGATGATTTGCCTCGATTGATGCAGTTGTTGCACCGACGGGGACTCTCCGGTTTTGTGACGCTCAACACGCTCGTTTTCACCGACGAGCTTTCGGCATTTGAAAAGCATGTGGCTCGGCTGGCGGATGCCGGGGTTGATGCCGTATTGGTGCAAGACATCGGTGCGGTTCGCTTGATCCATGAGATCTGTCCCGAGTTGAGTGTTCATGCAAGTACGCAGATGACCATGGTGTCGGCAGAGACAATTGCTGCCATCGAGCCTCTAGGGATTGATCGCGTGGTTTTGGCGAGGGAGTGCTCACTCGATGAGATTCGCAAGATCACTGCAGCGACGAAGATGCCCGTTGAAACATTTGTCCACGGGGCCTTGTGCGTGGCCTATAGCGGACAGTGTTTGACCAGCGAGTCGCTCGGCGGCAGAAGTGCAAATCGAGGGCAATGCGCTCAAGCATGCCGGCTCGAATACCAGTTGATCAACGACGGAAAAGAGGTTGATCTCGGGGATATGAAGTACTTGTTGTCACCTCAGGACCTCGCCGCTTACGATCATATTCCTGATCTAATCGATGCGGGTGTCTGCTCCTTGAAGATCGAAGGACGATTGAAGTCGCCAGAGTACGTCGCCAATATCGTTAGCCATTATCGGCGAGCCATCGACGAAGCCATGCATGGTCGACGTATCGCCTTTACGAACGAAACCAAGCGCGAGATGGAACTGAGTTTCTCGCGCGGATTCTCACCCGGGTGGATCGAAGGTTGCAATCACAAGCGATTGGTACCGGGCAAGAGCAGCGCCAAGAGAGGTGTGTTGGCTGGACGCGTCGTCCGTCAAAAAGGTGAGCGACTCGTGGTGGACCTCGATCTCGCGCTATCTAAAGGAGACGGAATCGTTCTTCAAGGGGATCGCGCGGCTGGAACCGAGATCGGTGGTCGTATTTTCCAGATTTACACCAATCACCGACCGACAGACGATCCTGCGAAAGGGCGTGTCGAAATAGAGCTTCAGCGTGGCCTACTCAAGGATGCAGAGGTGTTTGAAGGGCAGGAAGTTTGGCAAACCGATGCGCCAAAACTCACCAAACGATGGCGAGCGACGTTCGCCAACGAGCAATTCCAACGAAGATTAAAAATCCATTTGCGAGGACAGATTTCGATCGGTCAGCCAATACGGTTTGAGGTCGAATGGTGCGAGCACCGCGAGGGGCTTATCGAGCCACAGCGGCGATTCGAATTGGTTCATCCGCACTGTCCGGAACCGGCTCGCAAACACCCTGTCACCGGAACATGGTTGCGACACAGATGGCGCGACTTGGAAATACTCCTTATGAGATCGGTTCCTGCGAGGTGCGAATCGATGGGGAACCGATGATTCCGCTCAGTGTTCTTGGGGAATTGCGAAAGCAATTGGTCGAAAAGGTGGACGCGATTCGGCTTGAAAATCCCAATCGCCATATTTCCAGAGAAGGTGTCGCGGCAAAGATGCTCGCAAGTGCTCGTATGAGCTCCACCTTCGTGGCGACGATGGAATCCACCGACGAACCGTCCCCGACCAACCACGGGGAATTGCGGGTCCTTTGTCGTTCGCTTGAGCAATTGAAATACGGGCTCGAATCGGGGCACCGAAAGTTCTACGTCGAGTTTCATGACATCCGGGAATACCGCCAAGCGGTATCCATGGCTCGCGACGTCGCTGCGGAAATTTACCTAGCCACGCTTCGCATCCAAAAGCAGGGTGAGGTAAGTTTATTCAAGGCGCTTGCCAAGCACGGAGCCGATGGCTGGCTGGTTCGAAATTTGGCTGCTTTGCGATTTGCCACCGAACATGCCATCCCACGCATCGCTGATTTTTCCCTGAACGTTACGAATCCACTGACGGCAGAGTGGCTCGCTTCCCGCGGAGCTTCGCGGGTGACGCCCTCCTACGACTTGAACCGCGACCAGTTGGTGGAATTAGTTGGGCAAATGCCGCCGGAATACTTGGAGGTGGTCGTCCA
>VGZN01000077.1 GCA_016872635.1 Planctomycetota bacterium
GCTAGAAGTGAGAAATGCATTCTCAACCGGGATGCTGGCATTGGGTTTATATTCAGCGTGGCTATCCCGCATCATGCCGCGAATGCTTTGGGCCAATCTAGCAGGGGCACAGGGAATAGCGATTGTCTTAGCCGCCTCGCTGTTCAGTCTTGTTGGTTCCCCCGCGCAAGGTGTCATCGCTTCGCTTTGGGTATTTGGCTTCCTTTCTATCGGTTCGGAGGTTTGGAACCATGTCAAAGGTCGCCTGACAGCGATCGAGAAGCGACGGGAACTCATGCAATTCCCATCAAATTCCAACGGCAATCCACGACTTTTATGGCAAGATGTAACGAGAGTATTATCGGGCATTGCCTTGATGTTACTAACTATCGCCGTGATCGTTTTGGCTTGGTCTGGTGCGATCTCCCCTGAGTTGCAAGCGACGATTCGTGGTGACGATTGGGCAGCCACAGCAACCATTCCCCGCATCATTTCGATTGCGACATGGATGGCCCCCCTCATGCTCGTGGCGATTTGGTATTGGTTGCTGTCCACCATCTATCGACGGGATAGCATTACGATTCAATCGTTTGGTTTCTTTGCTGCCGCCTTGCTTTTCTTAAGTAGTTTCATGGTGTTGTTTGACGCCAGCAATACGTTGTTCGGACAAGTAACCATCGCTGTGAAAGCGTTCTCGAGCGCGTTTGCCTTATTTAGTTTGGCGACACAGCTAATCCCACTTGGGATCGATTATCGGAAGTCCCCAGCTTCATCGGGCAAGCTACTTCAGCTTCGTGACGGTCTCCTATCAAAATCAAACACTCGGGAATCTGTCGGATTTATCGATGCGGGGTGGAATATGGCACTGATGAGCGTGTGCTTCCTCTTTACCATCGTACTCTTTGCGTTCGCGGATAACGTACTGCACGCAGTGGCACCGACGGGTACTAAAAACATCGTAGACACGGTTACCTTAGTGGCATTCACTCTTTCGATAGGGGCCATAACCATCAACAGTTGGCTTCATCGCGTTGGCGCTGGCCCTATGCTAATGGTCGCGATGGCAACCGCAGCTCCTTTAGTTCCTCAGTTGGATTGGCTGAAGGATTTCCTGCTACGCGGATGGGGGGCGACCAAAATAGCCAATGGGGCGATCTACAAGGCTGAGCCATTGCACGCCATGCTGATCCTTTGGCTTTTTGCTTTGGCTGTTGGTCTATTACGACCTTCTAGCAAGCGTGGCGAGACGCGACTCAATGCGTTTGAGGATCAGTTGTGCAACGTGCTCGCGGTGATCGTAGGTGTGCTCGGAATGTGGCAAGGGAGCGCCACTAATACTTGGTGGACCTGTGCAATCCTGTTTCCCTTGTCCGTAATCATACTTCTGACAGGGTTAGTTCGCGGAACGACTGGCCATGGCCATTTTGCTGCTGCCATCGCCGGTGCAGGGATACTTTTGGTCCGAACAAAGCCTCCCTTCAGTAACTTCAATCCATTTATGATTTGGGATGTCTTGGTCGGTCCTCTTGCTATCGGTATGATCAGCCTCGGATGGATCCTTGTTGCTCAGTGGAGGAAATCAAAGTCTTTAGAGGGCGCTGTGTCGTATTTCAAACTGCCCATTCCATCCGGAATCACGGTCGATCAAACGATCAGTCTACACTTGCCCATAGCAATGCTAATTTGGAGTTTATTCGCCCTCCTCGCCCAAAGGTTTGGCTACACCATCGAGAAGATTGAATTCACGCTCGCATTCTTAGCAGTATTCGGGTCGATGGTACTTGCATTTGGTCGAATTTGGGATTGGCGATCCCGCATGAGAGGTTGGTCGATTTACCTGAACTGTTTGTCGGTTGCATTTGTGATCGCCATCGCAATCAACCAAGCCTACCGGTTGAAAATCGACGATGCATTCTTGGTTTGGGCCCTTTCCGGATTAGCCGCCATGACAACCTTGGCGGTAATGCTCCGCGAGTGGCTACGAGAATCCAACTCATTAATCCCCGTGCTTCGACTAGGATCGCTTGCCCCTAAGCAAGAGGAATTCGAACGAGCTCGAGTTTGGATGGTTGGTTTCCATGGCGCAGTAGGGCTATTAATTGTCATTCCTATCCTCGGGATGGCCTTCTATCATCCCGAGGAGTTCACGCGCCGATTGACATCCTTGTTCCCATGGGTCATCTCTTTGAGCATCCTTCCGATCGCAACTGATCTTCGACAGAAATCTCCTCGCGTAATAGCTTTGCTGCTGATCACTTTCGGAGCCTATTTAGTAGGCTGGTCCGATTTCACACTTCGATCATCGGGTGGCATCGCATCGGAGGAGAATTGGTGGCTGGACCATCTTGCCTATGCTTACTTACAACGTGCATTTGTCATCTCGATCGGAATCGCTTGGGCCTACCGGTACACATCCCAGTGGCTGTGGGAAAAACTGGATTGGGGAGCTTTGCTGAATCGCGCAAGCCTTGGCACGCTATGCGCCGGTGGACTGACAGGAATCATGACACTCGGTTTGGAGCGAGGCTTTGCTGCGAGCACAACACCCAATTTTGTGGGCATTACCAGTCTTATCGCTTGGCTAGGTCTCATCTTGTGGACTCTGCAGATAGCATTGCGTCCCTCCCCGAACCAACCGGAGTACAGTATCCCTTCGAGAAGGTTCGCGTTTTACATCTGCGAAGTAGAGTTGCTCGCCTTGGCATTGACGCTGCATTTCCATTATCCGGAATTGTTCGGTGGAATCCTGCAAAAGTGGTGGCCCATCATCGTTTACGCCCTGGCAATTACGAGCATCGGGTTGGGCGAATTGTTCCATCGGAAAGACCATCCGGTACTGTCTGTACCACTCTTCCACAACGGCCTCCTATTGCCACTGGTTCCTACACTTGGAGTTTGGTTTCCGCAAACCTTAGATCATTCCCTCGGCTGGAAGGATGATCATTTCTATTTACTCCTCCTCTCGACCTCGATTGCTTATGGAGCACAAGGCGCGTTGCGGGGATTAACATCGTTAAAGGTGATCGCAGGAGCGTTCCTACTCGCTTCCTTTTGGAGTGCCCTGTGGGTCCATGAATCGCTAAGCTTTGCGAGCCATCCCCAACTCTGGATTGTGCCACCCGCGATTGCAGCATTGATCTTCGTAGAAACCAACCGCAAATTCTTGTCCACGGAAGTATGCGTTGCGACTCGATACATCGCAATTTTATTGATCTACTGCAGTAGCACGGTCGAAATGATGATGCGATCCTTTCAGGAGATAAATACTACTCCGTTGATCTTGATGGTATTGGCCTTAGCAGGAATGGGACTTGGGATCGCACTCCGAGTACGAGCATTCCTCTACTGCGGGTCCGTGTTCCTCTTCATTGCCTTGATCGGGATGGTTTGGAATGCACAACAGGCCATCGATAGCGTGTGGCCTTGGTGGGTCTTTGGAATCGCAATGGGCGTATTCTTGATCGCGATACTGGGATATTTTGAGAAAAACCGCTCCCGCTTCCTAACCTATGCTGAAAAATTAAGACGTTGGCAACCTTAGCATTGCCTCGCCGTTCTATTTCAAAATGCCGAAGGATATAAAATACGGAATCGTAGTGAGGGGTTCGATTGCTGGGAATGGCCATCGCTCGCGATAGATTTTGAAATGGCACCGTGAATTCCTTATTGCACGAACTGATTCGAAAACCGCTATGAATATCCAGCCGTATCGATCGCCAGACCAGCATTGGCCACCGAAAATGACGCCTTGGTGGTTTTATCTCGCAGATTTTTTGCGTACGAATGCACTACGTAAACAACAGATCCAAAGCGTAGAGCTGAGAGGTCTGGAGTACTTGAAAGATGCGATCGCGAGCAAGAAGGGCGTCTTACTGACTCCGAATCACTCGTTCCACTGGGACTCCTATTGCCTATTGGAGGCAGCCCGCGCGACATCGTGTCCGTTTTATTTCATGACTGCTTGGCAAGTCTTCCATCAGAGCAATTGGTTCGATCGCATTTCCATGCAGCGCTGCGGATGCTTTAGCGTGGATCGAGAGGGAGCAGATATGCAGTCGATGAAGACAGCTATCGACATCCTTCAAAATCGACCGCATCCACTCGTCATTTTCCCCGAAGGAGATGTCTACCATACCAATGATCGAATTACTCCCTTTCGCGATGGAGCTGCAGCGATCGCGTTGATGGCAGCTCGAAAGGCGGAACGGGATGTGGTTGTAATCCCGGTCGCCATTAAGCGTTGGTACCTATCAGACCCTTCCCCCAGCATGCTCAAGACGCTCTCCGGTTTAGAGACGCGACTTTACTGGCAGCCGAAACAAGATACACCGATCCCGGAACGTATCCTTCAAATCGCCGATGGGCTACTATCACTGAAGGAATTGGAACACTTCCAAACCACGCGAACAGGCCCATTACCCGCTCGAATTCGCTCTCTGGCGAACGCCGTATTATCCAAAGTTGAAGAACGTTATGGGATTACGCACGGTGACTCCATGCTACCAGAGCGAGTCAAGGAAGTGCGGCGACGAATCATCCAGCGGCAAACAGAGGATAACGAACTCACCGCCGTCGATCGCCGGAAATTGGAAGCAGACATGGACATCATGTTTTTTGTAACGCAGCTTTACAGTTATCCGGGCGACTACATGACCGATAAACCGAGCTTAGAACGGATCGCGGAAACCGTCGACAAGCTTGAGGAGGATGTGCTCGGTGCCCCTTACCCGAGCGTTCGCGGTCCCAAACGAGCGGTCGTTCAATTCGCACCACCCTTCGAACTCCCAAGAGGGAAAGAGAAAAAACTTAACGCAACCGACCTCACCGAAAAGATGCATGCACACGTTCAAGGCATGATCGATGCGATGAACTTGGAAATCGATTCTGAATAATCCCCCTTGGAGCCCATGCCGCTACGAAAGAGCGGATCGGATCTCATTTATGTTTGCACTTGAAAACATCTCGAAGTCCTTCGGCGACCTGCAGGTTCTCAAGCTAACCAATGTCGAGTTCCCCGTGGGCAAGTCCACCGTGTTGATCGGTCCTAGCGGGTGCGGTAAAAGCACAATGCTAAGAGTTTTGGTTGGGCTGGTCCAACCCGACACCGGAACGGTCCGGTTTGAAGGAGAAGCGATGACCGAAAAAACCCTCCTCGCAATGCGGCGTAGGATGGGGTACGTCATCCAAGATGGTGGGTTGTTCCCGCACCTGACCGCTTTTGAAAATATAAGTTTAATGGCCAGGCACTTGGGGTGGGACATGTCCGCTCGCCAGGCACGCGTCACCGAACTTGCGGACTTAACGAGGCTTCCCGCAACTGCGCTAAAACGCTATCCCGCCCAAATGTCCGGGGGACAACGACAGCGGGTTGGTATTATGAGAGCGCTGATGCTGGACCCACCGGTTCTACTTTTTGATGAACCGATGGGTGCACTCGATCCGCTGGTTCGATTCGACCTACAAGAGGATTTGCTCAAAATCATTCGGACGCTGAATAAAACATCGATCATGGTCACACACGACATGGGAGAAGCGGGCTTTTTCGGCGACCAGGTCATGATGTTGGCCGAAGGAGAAATCGTTCAACAGGGGACATTAGACATGTTGATCCATCAGCCCGCCAATGACTACGTCACTCGCTTCATCAATGCTCAACGAATCCCCCATGTATAAGCGGCACACCGAAATGAAACCATTCATCCCCCAGAGAGCAGTGTGTGTTTTGTTCAAGTCGCATCAATGGGCAGTGATTCTGCTCGCTGCTATGGCTATTCTGTGCACAATAGCTCAACAAAGCTTTTCCCAAAGCAGAGCCTCTAATCTTCCTGTACTGAAAATCGGTTCGAAAGCGTTTACCGAATCGGTCGTACTAGGAGAGCTGCTGTCCCATCTTGGACGCGACGCAGGTGCACGTGTTGAACATTTATCCGAGTTGGGCGGTACCCAGATCCTGTGGAATGCGCTTCAATCGGGCGAGATCGATGCTTACGTCGACTATACCGGAACAATCCGAGAAGAGATCCTTGCCGATGCGGCGCGACGAGGTATTCCGGTGGAAAGCGAATCAGAAATGCGCGAAGAACTTGCGAATCGCAGCATTTTAATGTCGGAGCGCATCGGCTTCAACAACACCTATGCATTGGGCATGAGGGAAGACGTTGCAGCTCGATTGGGAATCCGAAAAATCAGTGATCTGCGAAAACACCCGGAGTTGGAATATGGACTTAGCGATGAGTTCATGGAGCGTCGCGATGGTTGGAATCAATTAGCCAGTCGTTATGGAATAAAGACACGTCGAATCCGAACAATGGACCATAATCTCGGATACAGAGGACTCGTACACGACGCGATTCAAATCACTGACATCTATACGACAGATGCCGAAATACAACACTACAAACTACGAGTATTAGAAGATGACCTTCAGTTTTTTCCAACGTACTACGCGGTCTTGCTAATGCGAGCGGATCTTCAGTCACGGGCTCCAAAAGTTGCCGATGCGCTGTTGAAAGTCCAAGGCCTCATCGATCCGGTCAAGATGTCAGGTATGACAGCGATGGTTCGCCTCGACGGAAAAAACGAAACCTACGTGGCCGGCGACTTTTTGAATACAAAGCTGCTCATGCAGTTGGAATTGCCGTCGAACACTCTTGGTGCCGAGTGGCGCCGCATCGCCGATCGATTGCTTAAAACGACGCTCGAACATCTATTCTTGGTAGCGGTATCGTTGTCACTGGCAATCCTCGTGGCGATCCCATTTGGAATCCTATCCGCCAGGAACGAACGGGTCGCTAACGTGCTCTTGGGCGTAGTAAGTGTAATACAAACGTTGCCATCGATGGCGCTGCTTGTGTTCATGATCCCGTTGTTTGGTCTCGGGCCAGTGCCAGCCATCGCGGCTTTGTTTTTTTACAGCTTGCTACCGATAGTCAGAAACACTTACGCGGGAATTCGCCAAATACCCGTCGCAACGCGAGAATCCGCGGAAGTTCTCGGACTCGATGCTAAGTCTCGCCTTCGACTGGTGGAGTTACCGCTTGCATTGCCGTCGATACTCTCCGGGATCAAAACGGCCGCAGTGATCAATGTTGGGACCGCAACCATCGGTGCTTTGATTGGTGCGGGGGGATATGGCTCGCCCATCCTGACAGGGATTCGGTTGTCGAGCATTCCATTGATCCTCCAAGGAGCGATTCCCGCCGCTGCCATGGCAGTCCTCGCGCAGTGGGCCTTTGGAATGCTCGAAAAGAAATTGGTTTCGCCGGGCCTGCAACCGCAATCCTAGTCAGCCTCAGGGAAAACACGCCTGCGTCGAATACGTGAGAGTCGAATACGTGATAGCGAGGCTGATGGAGCAACTGTCGCATGGATGCGAGATTCACGACTTATTGGATCGCTCGACCTACCCAGGTCGCCGTGTTCGTCTATCCTATTGTCCGGTCCTCTGGTCTGACTCTCTGGTCTTCGGCAAACCACGATCGTGTCCCGCCTCAACTCGTAACGTGGCGTCGAAAGACGCTCGTATCATCAATAGAAAGCATGGTCCGTCGGATGGATGCTCCCAAAGCACCTCAGCACTTGTTCAAAACAACAATGCTCCGTTTCGTTTTTCTAGTTTTCACAACCTTCTTAAGCTCAGCAGCAATCGCTCAGGAAAGCAAGTCACAGGAAATCCAGATCCGCGAAGGCTGGACGGTTTCGGCTGGTCCACCACCTCGGGGACGCTCCTCGCTGCCCATGGATCCCCTCGAGCATGCGTGGATCCGCGGAGATCTGAAACTCCCCGATCGTACTCTCGATGAGTCTCCATCGGCAGAAGGACTGAAACCGTGGAGGAAAGCCACCGCCGACGAACAAGGCGGATTCACCGGTCGAGAAATCATGAGTGGCTGGTTGGCTACTTTTGTCGATGCGGATGCTGACGGCATCTGGTTGCTCGACGCCCAAGGCCATGGTGCGGTCAAAGTCAACGGTGTTCCACGAACAGGGGATGTTTATTCCAATGGCTCCGTTGAACTTCCGATCCATCTCAATAAAGGCACCAATCACCTCCTCTTCCAGAGCGGACGAGGGCGCATTGCGGCAAAGCTGCGTCCGGCTCCCAAACCACTCTACCTAAGCCTTCGAGATTCAACGCTTCCGACCGTCCTCCGGGACGAACCAGAAATCCTCTGGGGAGCGATGCTCGTTGTCAACGCGAGTCTTTCTCCAAAGCAAAACGTTTCCATAATCACAAGTTGCAATGGGAAAGATCCAGTCGAGACCGTTGTTCCTTTTCTAGCCCCCCTGAGTGTTCGCAAGGTCCCATTTCGCTTCGATCCACGAAACGCGGCTATGAGCAAGCCCGAGGGGGATCCATTGAATCTCGAAGTAAAAATCGTCGCTCAAGGAGATGAAAAGAGTCCAATCGACGACGCCGTGGTCGCCTTGGAATTACGAGAAAGGACTCAAACCCATCGACGAACCTTTATCAGTGAAATTGAAGGGAGCGTTCAATACTACGGTGTTGTTCCTCCACTTGCCAAAGCCAATGACCAAGAGGAAACCGACTCCACCGAAAAGCCGGCGTTGATCCTCTCATTGCACGGAGCAGGCGTCGAAGGGGCAGGGCAAGCCGCCGTTTATTCCCAAAAACCGAACACCTATGTGATCGCTCCAACCAACCGGCGCAGTTTCGGATTCGATTGGGAGGACTGGGGACGAGCTGACGCATTGGAGGTACTTTCCCAGGCCCAATCGCGATTCGGCACCGACCCACGGCGTACGTACCTGACAGGCCACTCCATGGGCGGCCATGGAACATGGCATATTGGCACGATGTTTCCCGATCGATTTGCAGCCATCGGACCAAGTGCCGGCTGGATCTCATTTTCAACCTACGCAGGACGTGGTGCCCAGCAAAACCAGGACCCCATCTCACAACTCCTACGTCGACCGATGCTTATCAGCGACACGATCGCTCGTGTAAAGAACCTGCAGCACCAAGGGGTTTACATCCTCCATGGCGACGCAGACGACAATGTCCCTGTGGACCAAGCGAGAACCATGCGGACAGAACTCGCCGCTTTTCATCCCGACTTCGTGTACAAGGAACAACCGGGGGCCGGGCATTGGTGGGGTAACGCCTGCTGCGACTGGCCACCATTGATCGAGTTTTTCAAAAGCCATCGGATCGCGGATCCTTTCCGAGTCAGTCACTTGGAGTTCGCAACACCGTCACCCGGTGTTTCAGACTCGTGCTTCTGGGCACGCATTTACCAACAACGCCGCGCTTGCGAACTGAGCCAGATCGACCTGAAACTCGCACGAAGTCCTTGGAGCATCTCCGGAACAACCGAAAACGTCTCGTTATTGGCTATTGATATCGATGCCATCCGAGATCCAGCAGGTGACGCCCCGACTACGCTCACGATCGATATCGACGGTAGCAAACTTGAGAACATTTCCATAGAAAACACTTCAGCACTTTGGCTACAACGTAACGCAGATTCCTGGTCCGTGGCGCAGCCACCTGAACGGAGCAGTAAAGGACCTCATCGCAACGGATTGCTGAAGGATGCTTTTAAAAATAGGTTTGTACTCGTGTACGGCACCCATGGAAATGACGAAGAGAACGAATGGATGCTCGCCAAGGCCCGATACGATGCCGAAACATTTTGGTATCGCGGCAATGGATCCGTAGACGTAATTCCCGATACCATATGGCGAGAAGTGGCAGGCGTCGATCGAAATGTCATCGTCTATGGAAACAGCACCATCAATCAAGCATGGAAGGAATTGACGCCAGAAAACCCATGCTTGATCGAGCGGGGCAGGTGGCAATTGGGGACGGAACCGGCCAAGAGCGAATCGGTCGCGGTTGGCTTCATCCGACCGCGTGCTGGGAGTGCCACCGCTTCCATCGGCCATATCGGCGGCACAGATCTTCCAGGGATGAAGGCATCCCAGCGATTACCTATCTTCTCATCCGGCACCGCCTACCCCGATCTGATCATCGCTTCCCCGGACTACTTAAAGGACGGAAGTTCCTCGATTCGCCGACTCGGCTTTTTCGGCAACGACTGGAGCGTCGACAAAGGGGAGTGGCTCCCCGAATAACGAGGATAAGAGAAAAACGAGGATTACACCGCAATCAGAAAGCCATCATCGGCCGAGCGACTGATGGTGGCTTTCGTCGTTCGACAAGTGTTATCCGATCAACTCAGGAATCGGCTTGCCATGATCAACGATGGGTGTGGGACGACCGTTGAAGTCCTTAATGAAGGTCGTCGACGCATCGATTCCTAAATGATGATATATCGTTGCCAAGAAATCCCCTGCCGAGCAAGTACGTTCGACGGGATCTTCGCCTCGCTTGTCCGTTGCGCCGATGACCTGTCCTGTACGAATCCCACCTCCGGCCCAAATATTTGAGAACGCTCGAGGCCAATGGTCACGACCAGGCTGAATGGTACCCGCCGGTGCGCTCGCGTTCCCCTCTCCGGTACTGGGTGAATATTCAATTTTCGGAGTCCGACCAAACTCTCCCGTAACCACCACCAGCACTCGTTTATCGAGACCACGCTGGTAGATATCTTCGATCAAGGCTGTAACCGCCTGATCGTACGCAGCCGCACGGAATCGAAGTGCATCAAATACATGATGATTGACGGCGTGATCGTCCCAATTTCCAACTCGACCGCATAGTTGACCGCTGAGACTCGTAGTGAGTACTTCAACCCCGGCTTCTACCAAACGACGTGCCATCAACAGCTGTTGCCCCCAAGCGTTTCTTCCATAACGGTCACGCGTACTATCCTCCTCCTTGGACAAATCAAACGCTCCCTTAGTAGCGGGGCTTGTTAGCAATGAGATCGCTTGTTGTTCGAACTGATCGAGAGCGCCGAGTTCACCTAGGCGATCAAATGCTCGCGACAACGTGTCGAGTTTCTGCCGGAGGCTCGAGCGGCGGTCCAGTCGCTGAACTTCGCTCGTGTCCGAGAGCCCAATGTTGGGTACCGAAAAATTCGGTGCATTAGGATCCCCCATCACCGTGAAGGGTGAATACATATCCCCCAAGTACGCTGGCCCGTTGTATTCGAGAGGAGGATTAATTCCTACGTAGCGAGGAAGCGGATTCGATCGTGCCTCGTGCTGGGAGCGGAGAAAATTCGTTACAGTCATCCAATCCGGATACTTCGGCTTGGGCTTGTCCCGGGTATCTGGATCCCCTGATAGCATCTGCATGGAACCTGCGGGGTGCCCTGGTGCCGTTTGTCGCATGGAGCGAAGCACAGTGAATTTATCAGCGATAGCGGCTTGTCGCGGCAGTAGTTCGGTGAACTGAAGTCCGGGCACTATGGTGGCAATCGTGCTGAACGGCCCTCGATATTCGCTGGTGGCGTCGGGTTTGGGATCGTAAGTATCAATGTGGGAGCATCCACCAGGCTTCCACACCATGATGATGGCGGTTTTCTCGCGGGAAGTTTTTTGTCCATCGCTGGCCAATGCCGATTGCAATCGGAACAGACCAGGCAAACTCAAACTGGCGAACCCACCGAGCCCCATGCGCAGGAAGCCACGCCGTCCAGCGTGCCCAAACGCTTGCGGGCCACAACATGGACCGTCGCCGACGGCAGGGTGCGCATGGAGACTTTGTCCACGGTGCAAGGAAGATGCGTAAAATGGATCGCTCATGGATGGTTCCTTAAGGATTCACACGGATTGTGATTGGCTCTGAAATCACAATTTCGGCGGTATCTCTCGGCGAGGATTGGGCAGTTACGTTCTTCAGCGTTGCATTGGCGGCTACAACTGACGCTTCGGCAGTTTGTTTCTGCGTATTTAACGCCGCGATGACTTGTTCGAATTCTGTTTTCTTTTCGACCGGGCTGGACGCCAAGGCTTGCGATTGCTGAGTCAATTCCTCGGAGATCCGTTTCGCCTCAGCTTCCACCTTCTTCAATTCGTTTTCCGCCAGTGACACCGCTAATGGATTGTATCGGTATTTCGCAACGGCGGTTCCATAGAAAGCAATGGTATACTCTCCCGTTGGAGGCTTGATCGCAGCGAGATTGACGATTGCTTCGGCTGTTGGGCTCGTCAGGGAAACATCGAAGGGGGGATTTCCTTCGAACGAAGGCCCAAATGTTTTCAGTTGCAAAACGTTACCTGAGAACTCGCTCCGCGCGGTCAGTCGAAGTGGAATGCTCAACTTTTCCCCCACCTTGACCTCGTGCACTTTGGGTTCGGTGGAAGAAATGGTCAGCGGGGCTGTTTCGGAAGTGGTCACTGAGACGGGAAGCCCTCGAACCAATCGAGGACTTGGGATTTCGCTCCAAGCATCAGGGACCGGCCACGCCATTTGTGCGGTTCGAACAGGATGGGTCACCAGTTGATCGTTAATGGTCGCCGAAGCGTTCAATGCAGCTTGCGATAAGGACTGCGGGGCAGATTCGCTCGCAGTCAAAAGCACGATACCTCTCGATTTTCCGGCAGCGATTTTGAGGCCATGTGCGGTCACCCCTTGGGGTAACCCTTCCATCGTTAGATGGATCTCACCATCGAATCCATCGCGACGAACCGCAACAACCTCCAATGCAATCGTTCCCCCCGCACGAAGTGCTAAGGGCTTGGACAATGTATTGCGATCACCATTCCTGAGTTCCATATGGAGGCCCCAAGAAACCACCGCGAAATCGGGAGCAGCTTTGCGAACAATCAAGCGGTAGATATTCCGCGGATCCTTTCGCGTACCACCGAAAAGATCCGTCAGCAGGATTCGGTAGGTTCCGGTCTCCTTGATCTCGAGTTTGCCCAGGATATCCGTTGACCCGCCATCGAATGGCGGACCATCATAGGCATAGCCGTTGCTCGACACCTTGACCGGGCTCGCGATATCATTGAGTTCCGTCAAGTCGACCCATTTTTGTTCCGCGTCTAAACCTTGAGACTGCTGCACGACGATGGATGGATCCGTGGGGCGGCCCAATCGCTCCGAAGCTACTTCGACCCACCACAAATCCCCTTGGTTCGCGGTGAACTGATACGTATCGACGTCGGCTGCAGGAAAGAAGCGTCCCACAAGATCGCATGGCAGTGTGATCGATTGACTCTCTGCATTTTCATCTTCGAGGACTGTGGGTGCGTCGGCGAGATTGGCAGGTGGCCACGAGAAAGCGCTAACCGATTGCGTCGACGGAAAGACAGGGACCGGCGCATCAACCGGGAGCTCTTGGAGCACCAACCGATAAAAGTACCCCGGCCCACCTTTGAAGGTCAATTCGTGGATTTTAATGATGTGCTTCGCAGATTCTGTCGCCGTGAAATCAAGTGTATTTCCAGTCCTCTCAACCTTTAGATCTCGGCCGTTGGCATCTGCCAAAATCACCACGGGATCGAGTTTTGAGTCGATGCCTCGGGAACAACAATGGACGATGTATCGCTTTCCAGCTTGCGCCTCGAACGCGTAATGATCAACGGCCCGCGATGTTACCACGGCATTGCAAATGGAGTTCACCGCCAACGGTGCTGCTGTTGCCAAAGTCGTGTTAGGCGTCGACGGCATGGACTCACTTAGATTTCCCACCGAAAAAATCCTAGCCGACGAAATCCCCAGTCGACTTGTGATCCTGGATTCGAACAATCCGACATTGCAATCCGCCGCGATAGAAATCAGATACTTGTTGGGCTCTATTTTTCCATTTCCATCACGCTTGGCGGTTGCGTTGATCCCGGGATGATCGAACAGTAGATCTCCGGTGTCCTCAAGATTTTCGCCAACGATGGTCGCCTCCACCGTCGTCCCGGCCGCGCCTCCCATCGGCATGATCGATAGCAGTCTAGGAAGTGGCAAGCAAACCGATTGAGCGGTCGCAAGCCCAGCGCTCAACAGAGCCCATGACGCACCGAGCATCAACGCCTTGGCGACGATTCGGGTAGTCTGCATGATGGGGATGGACCGTCTCATAGACGCGCTCGCTTAGTGGTTAAAGAGAAACT
>VGZN01000078.1 GCA_016872635.1 Planctomycetota bacterium
TCACTGCGGCACCTCAACTTCTGTATTTGCGAGACAAGGATGGGGACGGCAAGGTCGACTCGCGCGAGGTACTTCTCGAAGGGTTCAACGAAGGGAACCAGCAACTCCGACTGAATCATTTGCGCATCGGCTTAGACGGATGGGTGTACTGCGCCAATGGTGGTCATCATCCAAACCATGGATTGGGGACGAAAGTGCACTCGAAACGGAATGGTAAAACTTACGAAATAGGGAGTCGGGATTTTCGTTTTAGGCCAGACACCGGGGAAGTAGAAGCCGAATCAGGGCCCTCGCAGTATGGCCGAAATCGCGACGCTTGGGGGCACTGGTTTGGTACCCAAAATGCAAATCCACTTTGGCATTATGTATTGCCTGCCCGGTACATGGAACGAAATCCTCACGTAGCGACGGATACGACGATCAAGCATTTGGTGGGACCGGGTAGTCCACCCGTTTATCCAGCCAGTTCTCTCGAAAAGCGGTTTCATAGCTTTGAGCAATCCGGGCACTTTACCTCGGCTTGCAGTGGCATGATCTATGGCGATGAGGTGCTATTTGGGAAGGGAAAGAAGCTTCATGCGTTTACTTGCGAGCCATTCCATAACTTGGTACAGCACAATGTTCTCTCTGAGGACGGAGTCAGTTTTCGCGCCTCGAGACCGATCGGTGAAGGAAAGCTCGACTTTTTTGCCAGCGAAGATCGTTGGTGCCGACCGGTAATGGTTCGGACGGGGCCCGACGGCGGCTTGTGGATCGCCGATATGGTCCGTTACATGATCGAGCACCCGGAGTGGTTGCCGGCAGAAGGGAAATCCGAATTGGAGCCGCATTATCGTTTGGGGGACGAAGCTGGTCGAATCTATCGTGTTATGCCTGCCTCCGGTGCATCGAGGCCTGAACCACTAGATACCAACAACGGTTCGAGCCTCCTATTGAACCTTCAAAGTAGCAACGACTGGGTTCGAACAACGGCGCACGCTTGGTTGCTCTGGAACCATGACACCTCGCTCGTACCGCAGCTCGAGGAGCTCGCGCGAGCCGGCGCGACGCCTGAATCTCGCTACCACGCGATCTGCATTTTGGATTCGCTCGAAAGTCTGACAGAGGCATTGCTTGTGGAGCGATTGAGGGATGAGTCTACACTGTCACCTCGCGTGCTCGAGGGACTCCTTCGGATTGCTGAGAGGCGACAAACTCCCGAGGTGGTTTCGGCCGCCGCCGAAGCTGCCGACAATTCCGATTCGAAGGTTTGCTTGCAACTGGCCCTGTCGTGCGGGGAATGGAAGAATCCGTTGGCAGCGCATGCGCTAACAAAGCTCGCCGAGAGTTTCCCTCAAGACCCGTACTTCCGAGCCGCGATTATGAGTTCCGCATTGGTGCATGCCCAAGGGTTTGCGCGGGGGATCTCGATTAGCAGCCCGGATATCATCTCTGCGTTTCGGGTGCCATTGCTGCGACAATCGCTCGCTATCAACGATCAGGATACGATTGCAATTCTCGTGACTTCAGCGATCGAACACGCGAAGGAGGGCCATGGGGTCGACCAACTTGATTTGACGTTGCTCGAGTTGCAACGGCTGGGAGTGGATCTGCGCAACTTGGCGACTCGAAATCCTGATGGAGAGATTGCGAGGAGTGTCGCGATACTTGATTCCTGGGCGAAACAGCTGCAACGCACGGCGGAATCGGAAAACGTTGATCCGACGGAACGTATCGCTGCTTTGATTCCTCTCAGTCGCATGCAGCCGTATCGAAGCGATGCCGTCCAAAGGCTGTCACAATGGATGGACAGCCAAACATCGTTGGAGCAGAAACGGTTGGCCATGTCTGCCTTGGCCCAGAGTGGTCACGATGATGTTCCCGAGGTATTCGCGAAATCCATACCGACTATCCACAAGGAATTATTGAGGCCGATGATGGATGCTTGGTTGACGCGAGAGGCCTGGGTTGGAGATCTACTCGGCCGGTTGGAGTCGTCGGAGATTAGTCCTGCGCTGCTTGATGCGACCCAGCAAGCCCGAATGTTGGATTACCCAAATCCCGAATTGGCCAAGCGGTATCGCGAGTTGCCGTGGAACCGCCAGATTGCAGCGCGCGAGGAGGTCTATCAAGCCTACACCGCATCTCTGGAATTGAAAGGTGATGCTCGTGCGGGAAGTGCCGCTTATTCTCGCGCATGTGCATCGTGCCACCGCCGAGGGGAGCGAAGTGAAGGGGCTGACATTGGACCCAATCTCGCTTCCGTGGTCGGTCATTCCCAAGAAAAACTCCTTCGAAACATTGTGATACCCAGCGCCGATGTGCAACCCGGATATTATGCCTATAGCTGTTTGCTGGAGAGTGGCGAAGTGGTATCCGGAGTTCTGGTCAGCGAAACAGCGACGAGCGTGGCGATCAAGCAAACCAATGGAGAGATTCGTGGGATCCCGCGATCAGAGATCGATGTCCTGAGAAACACGAATCGGTCCTTGATGCCCGATGGCTTAGAGGCCTCGATCGATCATCAGCAGATGGCCGATCTTATCGCTTATTTGCAAACACCGATTCCAGTCCCATGAGTAGGGCTCCGAGTGGAACCATTGTCCGAAAGTGTCTAAAACACCTCAAGCGATTTGACTGATCCGCCGCCTTGTGCAATGGCTCCGTCAAGGCATCGCCACGCGGCATCGATGAGTTGAGTGATTGCGAAGGACCGCGACGGGCCGCTGACCGTACTGATTCCTGCAACGAAAGGGGTGGGACGTTTGGTGGCGAGCGAGCGACTTGCGACCATACTCTGATTTAATTCGGCAAAGCCATCCCGCACGATTTGAACGATCTCGGATCGCTCGATGTCTTGAATGACTAAAGCCAAATCGCCATTCTCTGAAAGGAAGCCCGATATGGACGGTGGTCCTGTCAGGGGCTCGAGAACTCGAATGTACTCCGATTGCCAACGGTGGAGTTCCCCAGTTGGGTTCGGTAAACCAGCACCCTTGTCAATGTGCAATCGAACAACGACGATCGAGAGAATCCCTTGTTTCATGCGGCAGTCATCCAGGAGACGTCCCAAGTTTTCCTGAAGCAAGGGATCATTGGCAGAACGCATCTCGACCAGCCTTGAATCCTTGTGATGCTGAAGGTTTACAAGCGAAGATTGCTGTGGCGGTGTATCTCTTCGGGAATCTTCATCGTGAGAAACTTCATCATGAACCATATCGCCACACGATGGGGTTGTTGGCAACTGCAAAGCGTTTTTGGTTCCAGGCCGATGATTCGATGGTTCAGGATCTAACGGGACAGGATCGCTCGTTGTAGCGTTAAGAAGTTCGCTGCAAGTCGAAGAGTGGAGTGGAACATCGAGAAGATGGAGCAATTGGTTCCAGTGGGCACGTAAGCGGTCCCATGGCACCAAACCGATTTTGAGCTCGGGTGGTGGAGTCATCGCTGTCTGTCCGCTGCACCACTGTAAGGCGATAGACCACCAACCGCGATGCATGAACTCTTGGATTGTGCCAGCAGCATGGATGCTGCGAAGCAGAGCTGATATCTTTCGATCCGCGCGCTGCGTGATCCTAGTACACATCGCTACCGTTACATCGGATAGTTGGATCTGGAACGATTGACGCATGCTATCGATAGGATCCTGAGAGAATCGTTTGCAATCGGTAAACCACTCGTTGAAACCGCAGTGGCTTAACGATTTCTCGATTTCGACAATGGTCATTAGTTCCGACAGTAAGGTGTTCGTATGCCCACACGCTGTTTTGTCATGAACGGTTTGCAACCCGGAGGATTGAGAGGTTGCGAGGTAGCCAGGGATGAGTGGTTTAAGCAATGCGGTTTCGCGAAGTGGAGACGGCCAGTGCGTTGTTCGATCTGCGATCCATTGCATGGCCATGGCGGATGTTTCGCACCATCGCAGGACGTCTCGATCTGCGCCGGGCACGTCGGCTCCACCAAAAACGATTTCCCGAATGTGTTCGACGAGAGTAGGTGGCACTATTCGGTCGACTACGAGAGATTGACGAGCGCTTTCCAGCCAAAGGGACACGATGGGATGTTGGGGGTCACTCCGTTGCGCCAAAGCGCGACCCAGGAGGATGGATCGGGTTTCAATGGATAGGTCGCGGCTGTTTTGCTCTGAGTTCGCCTCGTGTTGGCCCGTTTTTGGGACGTGAGGAAATAAAACGGGGGTCGACGGCGATGTCGAGGCGGATGCCTGGGATGTCGATAGGAATGAAGGTGTCGAGGAGTTCATCAAGTCGAAGCTTCTAGTCGTGAAAAACGGGACAAAATCAGGGCGTCAGCCATGGCGCTGACAAATTTGGGGGGGTAGCCAATTCCTGGAAATGAAAGCTCCTCTGTATTAGACCGATCGATTTTGCCGTGGCGGGCAAACGCCGATCGAAAACCAGCGGGCATCAGGGAGAATAGGTCATAACGTTGCCTGCGCAACGGGAACTGCAGTTTGGTTTCCATGGGTTACGCGGAATTAGAACGGTCGGATCGATGATGCCGACTTTGAGGGTAACGCCGACTCGTCGGATCGGGATGACTTGTATTTCCCCTTCCTATCCGGGATAAAATGTGCTGGCGTTTTCGGGGTACCTTTCGGGGCACTTCGACGCCTACAGCTTTTCCTCATCGGGTCACGTTGCAAGAAGTAGCAATGTGTAGAAATAGACTGGTAGCGGCATGAACTCCAATCTCCAGGCAACGTTACAACGATTGCAGCAAAATATTGAATCGGTAGTCCTCGGCAAAAAGGAAGTCGTCCGAAAAACGCTGGTTGCATTGTTGGCGGGAGAGCACATTCTCCTCGAGGACGTACCTGGAGTCGGCAAGACGCTCGTCGCGAAGGCGTTGGCCAAAAGCATCGACGGTCGATTCACTCGAATACAGTTCACGCCGGACCTTCTTCCAAGCGATATCGTTGGTAGCAGTGTCTATCACAATGGAGACTTCAAGTTCAGCCCAGGCCCTATTTTCGCGAATGTGGTGCTTGGAGATGAGATCAACCGGGCTCCTCCACGAACGCAGAGTGCACTCTTGGAAGCGATGAGCGAACGGCAAGCGAGTATCGACGGCACGACCTATCCGATGCCAGACCCTTTTTTGGTCATCGCGACGCAAAACCCATTTGAGTTTGAAGGTACATACGTTTTGCCCGAAAGCCAACTCGACCGCTTCATCATGCGAATCGATGTCGGGTATCCGGCCCGCGAAGCGGAACGAAATGTCTTGAGATCCCATCGAGCAGGGGAGCCCGTGCAGTACCTAGCTCCCGTGGTATCGTTGGGGGATATCAAGCAAGCGCAGTCCTTGGTTCGAGAAGTTCGCTTTGACGATTCGCTTGTCGATTATCTTCAAGACATCGTCGATCGGACGCGGGGAAGCAACGATCTGCAGGTAGGTGTCAGCACACGGGGGGCCTTGGCGTTCTACCGGGCGGCTCAATCGAGTGCTTTGATTGCAGGGCGCAACTATGTGATACCGGATGACGTCAAGGATCTTGCGATTTGCGTCTTGGCACATCGCGTTATGCCGCGTGGATTTGCGGCCGGTAGTGATCGAGCAGCAGCGGAGGCCATGATCCAGCGATGTTTGGAGTCGGTTTCGGTACCGGTTTGATTGAATCCTGAACGTCTCGCCACTAGTCATTTCTAGAGAAATTCCTGCAGGCCTATTCCGTATGACGAGTCATTGGCGAGCCCGATTGATCTCCGCGTTGACCGCGGTACGACAGGGACTGCTTTTCCCTTTTCGATGGCTTAACCATTTCCATAAAGCCGGGAAAACCGTGGGAACTCGCATCACCCGCGAAGGACTCAATTTCCTCTTCATGATCGCCTTGATTTTGGTGGTCGCGGTGCTGAAGAATGTCAACTTGCTGGTGATATTGGCGGGAACGCTTTTAGCGATGTTATTGATCCAGTGGCGTGTCTGCGCCAAAACATTGGTCGATCTTTCGGTCGATCGACGATTGCCGCGATCGATCCACGCGCGTCGCCCATTCGAAATTGAGCTGATCCTCAAAAACCCGAAGTCTTGGTTGGGAGCGTGGATGATTTTGCTCCAGGATCGCATGGTTTATGCGCCGATCGGATCGACCATCCATCGAGCATCGCAATCGATCAGTTTGCTGTTTGCCTCGGTGACTCCAAAATCATCGCGCAGTCAACGGTACCGTTGTGTGGCTGACCGCAGGGGGCGTTATCAATGGATTGGGATCGAACTGACCACGCGATTCCCATTCGGGTTGATACGAGGTATCGCCAATCAAAAAGAATTGGAAAGCTTTGTTGTCCAACCTGCTATCGGACGATTGCAACCGTCCTGGAAGGAACTGTTCAACGTACGCCAAGTCGGTGCGAAACACCGACGTGTCCGTGCATTGTCGGACGAAGGTGAATTTTTTGGATTGCGAAGCTATCGGCCCGGGGATAGCAAACGCTGGATCCACTGGCGATCCTCGGCTCGGCGAGATGAACTGGTTGTCAAGCAGTTCCAGCAACCTGAAAGCCGCGAACTGATAGTTCTTCTCGATCTGATGATCCCAGGCGAATCCGAAAAGGAAGCGAGAAAGAATTACATCAAGGTGGAAGATACCGCAGTGGAGTTTGTGGCGACATTAGCACATCATATGACCAGTGGGAACATCGGTTCCATTTCCGTAGCTATCGCCGATGCCCAACCCACGGTTGCTTCGCGGGTAGCCGGCCGGGCTCAAAGCTATTTCCTTCTCGAGAGACTCGCTCATGCCCGAGGAGGAACACAATCGCAATTGATTCCAACGCTGCGATTGCTCGAGCGTGAACATCGATTCGTAGATCATTTGATCGTGATCAGCACTCGAGCGGTCCCCAATCAGGTTACCGAATCCTTGGACCGGGATTCCCACCGAAACGGAAGTGTCAAAAACCCATCGCCACCAGGTGATGCGGTGACTCCGTTTTGGCGGTCACTCCAATGGATTAACGTCAGCGCCGGGGAAACTACCAAATACTTTGTTCCGGCAGAGTGAAATCAATCATGCTTTCATTGGTCCTTCGTACGGTTTTCCATTTCTACAAACTGCTTCTTCCCGTGGCAGCGGGAGTTGCGGTCTCGACCGCAGTGATTGTCGGCGCATTGCTCGTCGGCGATAGCATGCGAGGTTCACTGCGTTTTATCGCTATGGACCGGATCGGGAATATCGATCGAATGGTATTAGCTCCTCGATGGTTTCGAGAGGAAACGTTAACTAATCATCAGGCGGCTTCTCATCAGACCAATAGCACCACCGATCCACTCCACGGCTTTCTACTCGTGGATTCGGTCGTCGCTGAATACCAAATCCGATCCGGAGATGAGATCCAGACCAATCGCGCTACCGAGATGACATTGTTAGGTGTCGACGAGCTTTTTTGGCGTATGAGCCGTATCGTTCCCAACCCGCTGCCAAGCAAAGAACAGATCGTCCTCAATCAATCGCTTGCCTCGAAACTGGGGGCTGAGGTTGGAGATCGGGTTACGTTCAAGGTCTCGCGACAAGCGGTCGTTCCTGCCGATAGCGCGCTGGGTAAACGAGACAATGAGACCGTTGCTTTATCGCGCTGGGAAGTCGTTGCTGTGATCCCCGATGAAAGCCTCGGGCGATTCTCCTTGCGAAGCGATCAACGGCCTGTCCTCAATGCGTTCGTCAACAAAGAACAACTCCAAAGTGCGTTGGAGATCGAGGGGAAGATCAATGCTGTCGCAACCGCAACTCAATCGGACGCGATATCCTCCATTTTAGATCAACTGCAATTGTCGTTAGAGGACCTCGGACTCAGTTTACAGCACATCCAACGTAAATTCCCCGATACGAGTATTGGCGAGGCTGCTGGGGCGAATCCTGAACGAGTCGTCTTTGAATACGATCAATTGACTAGCGATCAAATGCTCATCCAAGATCGCGTGAGTCAAGCGATTATGGACCACCCTCCGGCCTGGGCTAAACGTATCTCACCGACGGAGGAATGGATTGGTCCACGGCCAAGACGTGTGATTACGTATTTGGCTAACAACGCCGAAGTCATCGCAACTGTATCGCCTCCGGGCGGAGCGGATGCAGCATATACAAAAGGACGCAGTGTTCCGTATTCAACGATCAGTGGCGTGCCGTGGGACCTGCTCGGCCGGATGTTGGAAACGTCGGGGGTACCGACACCCCAACCCGACCGCGACGATTGGGTTGTGATCAATTCATGGATGGCCCAGCAGATGCAGGCCAATGTTGGCGATACCATTCGCATCGATTACTTTCTACCGGAGACGGTCGATGGAACCGAAGTGGAACGGAGCTTCGATGTTCGCGTTGTCGCTATCGCTCCAATCACCGAGCCAGCAACCCCATATCGACGAAAGAATCCCGCTCGATTTGATAAGGCGCCTACGCCGTTCAATGACCCTGCGTGGACACCAGAAGTTCCAGGAATCACCGACCAAGAATCGATCTCCAACTGGGAGACGCCGTTTCCATTGACTCGAAAGATTGAGCCGGTCGATGATACATACTGGAACGAGTACCGTTTGACCCCCAAACTTTTCATTTTAGACGATCTAGGGCAGAAGCTATTCGGTTCACGATTCGGTTCGCAAACCAGCCTCCGTTTCGACGGTTGGACCGATCCAGAACGCGAAGGAGCTAAGATTGGTATTTTGCAAGCAGTCCGCAAAAACTTGGACGCGATGGGATGGCGAGAGATTCCGATCCGCGAGCAACAACTGCGAGCCTCCTCGGGTACAACACCCTTCGATGCGCTCTTTATGTCGTTGAGTTTCTTTGTGATAGCGGCTGCCCTGCTGCTCGTCGCACTCCTCTTTCGGTTGACGATTGAAAAGCGTGCGAGCCATTGGGGGTTGCTGATCGCATCGGGTTGGACCCGGCCTAAAGTGCGGCGATTGCTGTTGCTCGAGTCGAGCGCCATCGCCGCCATTGGCGCGTCTCTTGGGATCCCCCTTGGTTTGGGATACGCGTATGCGATGCTGTCCGGACTAAAATCGTGGTGGGTAGGGGCGATCACCGTCTCCTTCCTGGAGTTCTACGTACGTCCAGCGAGTCTTTGGATCGGTTGGCTGTGCGGATTTTTGGTGTCGATTGCGACTACTTGGTTGGTAACACGCCAATTGAAATCGGTCAGTGTTGCTCAATTGCTCAAGGGGAAAATGGATGCGGATTCCGCAGGTAGCCGACCCGCACGGTGGGTTGTTTGGGGGGCGCTCGCGAGTGCCATCGGCGGAGTTGGTGCCATGGTGGCAGGGCAGTACTCGCAAGGCCAAGCGCAGGCCGGCGCTTTTGTTGGAAGCGGCATGCTATTGATGATCGCTGGTATCCTATGGCTCTATCACAGCATGCGTTCTCCTCAAGATGGCGTTCGAAGTGGTGTGAGCATACAAAGCATGGGGTTGAACTTCCTCAGCCGCTCGAGTGCTCAACGGTCCCCGATTCGCAGCATACTCACGGTTTCGCTGATGGCGATCGCTTCGTTTTTGATCCTTTCGATGAGCTTGTTCCAAGCCCAACCCGATCGAAGCGGAACCGGTGGCTTCGCCTTTATGGCGAAAAGTGCACAAAGTATTCAAATCAATATCGATGATCCTAAACAACAGCGTCTAGCCCTAGCCTCAAAAGCGCAGTGGCTTGAGCAAAGCCAGATCGTCAATGTTCGGGTGCGCGGAGGTGATGACGCCAGTTGCAATAATCTGTACCAAGCCAGCGAGCCGCAAGTGATGGGCATCTCCGCTCGGATGGCAGAGGTCGACCGCGATGCATCCGGAAGCTCTGAGCTTGCTTGGTTCTCCAAACCGAGCCAACAAATACTCGGGTCAGGTTCTGCTCGGCAGGAAACGACGTCCATACCCCCTTCCCCTTGGCTCGCGTTAGAGAAGAGCGCAGTCGGGACAGAGAAATCTCCTGTCCCCGTGATCCTAGATCAAAACACGGCATTGTGGGCGTTGCATTTAGGTGGTTATGTCGGTGAAAAGTTTTCATATCGTTTCGATGGAAAGCAAGTCTACTTCGAGACTGTCGGGGTGTTGCAAAACACGACTCTTCAGGGGAGCCTTTGGATCGGTGAGAACAACTTTGAAGCGTTGTTCCCAGAGATCAGTGGCTACCGAATGTTTTTGGTAAAGCCGACAAAACCGAACGTGTCTAGCGAAGATGTTGCGAGGATTCGCGCTGCGTTGGAGGAAGGTTGGTCGGACGAGGGGCTGAGCTGCGCGTCCACCACTGAGATCCTGGGTAAACTCTTAGCGGTACAGAATACCTACTTGAGCGCTTTCCAAGTCCTCGGCGCTCTCGGATTGCTCTTGGGAACACTAGGTTTAGGAGTAACGCAGTTGCGAAGCGCCTTGGAAAGGCAGTCCGAATTGGCTGCCATGCGGGCGATGGGGTTTCCAAAAAATCGTTTGGTGTTTGCGCTATCGCTCGAAAACGGTTGGCAACTGATGCGGGGTATTGGAATCGGCGCAGGGGCAGCACTCTTGGCATCGGCTCCTGTATTGCTACGTGGACAATCGATGTCCGCTATCAGTTCGCCTCTTGGGATGCTGCTCTGGGTGGTTCTGCTCGGATTGCTCTTTTGCGTGGGAGCGGCGTTTCTCGCTATGCGTCAGCCATTGCTGGCCTCGCTTCGCGCTGATAGGTAGAAGTTTCAGTCCATGCTGAAGAACGGGTGAGCTTTTTTGTTCCGCACCCCGGAACTCAGCGACCCCTTTTCGGTTGCGAGAGTAAAATCAGGGCGTTGTATTCGGTGTGCCATGAAGAACTTCAGAGGTGAGCTATGATCGGTTGGGGAATCATTGGATGCGGAATGATTGCCAAGTTTCATGCGCGTGCGATCGCTGAGATGCGAGGCTCGAAATTAGTGGCTTGTTACGGGCGGGATTTGGAGAAAGCAGCCGCGTTCGCAGATGAGTTCGGAGGCCTGCCTTACGACGATCTGAAGGCCATGTTGCAGGATCCCTATATCGATGTAGTCACCATCTGCACCCCAAGTGGGGCTCACCTAGAACCAGGGATGATGGCGGCAAGGGCCGGCAAGCATGTCTTGGTGGAAAAACCGCTCGAGGTTACCACTAAGCGTTGCGATCAATTGATCGCCGAGTGTGAAAAACAAGGCATTTACCTGGGGACGATTTTCCCATCGCGTTTCCATCGTTCGGCGATACTCATGAAAGCGGCCATCGAACAGAACCGCTTTGGATTGATCTCCGTTGCCGATGCGATCGTCAAATGGTTCCGGACTCAGCAGTATTACGATAGCGGTAAATGGCGCGGGACATGGCAACTCGACGGTGGCGGAGCATTGATGAACCAAGCGATCCACAGCGTGGATTTGTTGCTGTGGCTGATGGGACCGGTACGCTCTGTAAATGCCATGACCGCCTTGCGAGCTCATGAACGGATCGAAGTCGAAGACACTGCGGTTGCGACCCTCGAGTTTGAATCGGGGGCACTGGGAACTATCGTCGCCACCACGGCCGCCTATCCGGGGACACTCAAACGGATCGAAATTGCAGGTTCGCACGGTATGGCCGTCCTCGAAGAAGAAGCCATCGTCAAGTGGAATTTTGCTCAGCCTAAGAAGCAAGACGAAAAAGTGCTGGCCGAGATGAAGTTCAACACAACTGGGGGTGGTGCCTCCGACCCGGCTGCTATCGGCCACGTGGCTCACCGCGAACTTTTTAAAGACTTTGTCAAATCGATCCAAGGAGGACTACCATCACGGATCGACGGGATCGAAGGGCGTAGGAGTGTCGAATTAATCAATGCTGTCTATAAGTCAGCAAAGACTGGCAAGCAAGTTTCATTACGGCATTGATCTGCGCAAGTCTTGTACTCGCAAGTTATGGACTCGCTAAAATTTACGTCGAGCGAGATCTTGGCTCAGGCAGGTCCGATGAACTGAAGGGAGATTGCTAGCCAACCGAATGGACGGTGGTAATGCCCTCAATCGTACCGTTCTTTTTGGATCCTATTTGATTCCCAGGTCGATAATCCATCTTGTGATCGGGGGATGGATTGTGAAGAATCCCGAGCATTGGATCGATTGTTTCTTGGGGTAAGGGAATCACCCATGCGTCGACGTGAATGGCTTACAGGATTTTCAGTGGTATCGCTGGCCTCGCTGTTGGGCTGCCGCGGATATCAGTACGGTCATATCGTCAAACCGCAGTCGGAAAACCTTGTCGGCAGCCATAAAGGTGGAGCCGAAGTTTTTGACCCGTTGGTGGACGAAGCTGTCGCCAAGCTATTAGCTCGTCAGCATGAGGGGGATTGCCCAGTCGGACCTGACGGCCAGCCGATCAAGAAATCGATTTGTTTCGTTGGGATTGAAAACAAAATGTCGGAAGATATCGGCGATTTCAAAGACCAACTCTACGAACAAATTGACAGTAAGATCCTCGAGTCGGATACGTTTCAATCGATCAGTCGAAGGATGGTGGACGCAGCGCTCTTTGAAACCCGGTTACGTCCAGACTCACTCTTTATCCCGGACAACCAAGCCTTGTTTGCGTCGGTGCTCCAGCGCCAGGGTATACCGATCGATTATCTGTTGTACGCACGGTTAACGAGTGGCACCACCGTTAGGAACTCGTCGTCGCAACGCGATTATTTGCTCACCCTTGAGTTGACCAATATCCACACTGGATTTGCGGACAAGCAGTCCTCGGAGATACGCAAGGGGTACCACAAGACGGCCATGGGCAAGGTTTGGAATTACAACCCGTTCACGCGATGAAAAACGGGGTCGACGCATTCTTTGTTCGTCTTCTTCGCGTCGCCGTCGTAGTGATCGGCATCGCTGGAACTTTTTCTGGATGTTCGACCCACGCCAAGCGGTTGGCGTTGCCTCGGACACTTTTCTATGAGGGGCAGTTGCAAAGCTGCCGCGAGCACCTCGATAAACTGCAAAAAGGGAATCGACACGATCGGGATGTTGCCAATCTCGATTTGGCGGTTGTTGATTTGTTGGAAGGACAAACACAGCAAGCAGAGAAACGGCTGAAAGAGGTACGCGATCGTTTTGACTATCTCGAGCAAGAGTCGATGACGGAAAAGACCGTCTCGATGTGGACCGACGATTCAGTCCGTTCGTATGCCGGCGAAGATTATGAGAAGATTCTCATTCGCGTCTACCTCGCCCTCGCGAACTTGATGGGTGGGGGAGGTGATGCTGAAAGTTATACGCTACAAATTCAGGAGAAGCATGAGGTGATCATGCAACGACTGTGGGGTGATGCAGAGGATACACCAAACAGTGCAGTCAGTAGTAATACTCCAGCTGGAGTTCCATCATTAAAAATCCAACCTGCGGCGACGACCACCACACGCTATCGAGGGCTGCCATTGGGATTCTATATGCGGGGGATGTTGAGGGAAGAATCGCACCAGCATTACGATGATGCACTGCGAAGTTACATGCGTGCTTCGGAACTACTACCCGACTGTGCGCCGTTGCGATGGGACATTTCACGTGTTCAGTCCTCGGTACACTCACAGCCAGGCTGTGGGGTGATCTACGTCTTTGCCATGGTGGGGCGTGGCCCGTATAAAGTCGAGACGGTTGAAAGGCCGACGAGCGACGCCCTTCTCATCGCCGATCGGATCGTATCAGCGGTGGGACCTTACAAACTCCCACCCACGATCGCGCCGATCAAAGTGCCGGATGTGGTGATCCCGCCCAGCGACATCAACTCAGTAGGCGTGAGGGTGGATGGTCAGATGATCGGTCCGACCGCGTCGCTTGCAGATATCGAGGATCTTGCGGTCTCTACGTTTCGAGCGGATCGCAATCGAATTGTGGCACGCGCGGTTGCGCGGCGGGTTATCAAAAAAGCGACGGTCGCCGCCGCCAAACAAGGAATGTCGTCGGATGGTTTGACCTCGTTGGGCATGGATGTCGCGGGGATTGCTTGGGAGGCTACTGAAACAGCGGACA
>VGZN01000079.1 GCA_016872635.1 Planctomycetota bacterium
ATGAAGGCGAACTGGCCCTCGGGCTTCCAGAGTCGTTCCAAGCGATAGGAGCGACCTTGCGAACCGCTTGGACGCCCGAGATCGCTAAACCGGGGTTAGAATATCTCAAAGGTGCATCTCCCGAGTTGATCGCGCTGCGTGGCAATGTCCAAAAAGAAAGCCAGGGACTGCCTGAGGACGAGCAAATCATCGTGCTCAACAAACGCATCGAACGATTGGGGGCTCCGCTACCTGAAGACTCCAGATTGGTACGGCTGCGAGCCGATGTGAACGAAAGCGAATCTCAACTGGCGAACGGCAGATTGACCGCCGCACAGGATCTTGCGTGGGCGCTCATCAACAGCCCCGCGTTTTTGTTCAATCATTAAAATCGGGCCGAAAATATAGGCCCTTACAACCGGTATCACCCAGAGTGTTTTGCACTCGGGGTTAATGACGACGTTACCTCGAACCCTTTGATTATCCCATTCCAAGGCACTCACTTAGGAACTAGACGATGTTGCGACTGACAGGCTCTGCTGGCAAGGATTTATGCGATACCAGTCTCGGAGTGACGCGCCGCGATGTGCTGCGGGTTGGAGGCTCTGGACTCTTCGGTATTAGCTTGGCCAACCTGATGAAGCTTCAGAAGGCTAATGCGGGTGAAGGTACGGGTGCTCCTGGGTGGAACCGAGCGAAGCGAATGATTCTGGTCTACCTCCAAGGGGGACCGAGCCACTTGGACTTGTGGGATCCAAAAGAAAACGTGCCGGACAAGGTCAAGAGTGTTTTCAAACCGATCTCCACCAAGGTTCCAGGAACTTATTTTACCGAGAACCTGCCAAAGCTCAGTTTGGTCAACGATCGGTTCACCATGATTCGATCGATGAGTTACACGCCCAATGGTCTATTCAATCATACCGCCGCCATCTATCAAATGATGACCGGGTACACCACAGACAAGGTAAGTCCGTCGGGCCAACTCGAGCCACCGACACCAAAGGATTTTCCGAATTTCGGGTCCAACATCATTCGGCTGCGACCAGCCGATGAGCCGATGCTGCCGTTCGTGATGCTGCCAAGACCTTTGCAGGAATCGAATGTGGTTGGCAAAGGCGGATCCGCTGGCTTTTTAGGTAAGGAATACGATCCCTACACGTTGTTCCCCGATGGGGATGACTTGGACATGAACAAGATGGATCGAATCAATGTCAGCGATTTGCAGCTTCGTCCGGAAGTATTTTCAGTTCGACTGCAGCGACGCGCGGCGCTGCGAGATTTAATCAACAAGCAAATGCCTACCATCAACGCGGCTGTTGAGAATCAGCAGCTTGATGAGTACTTCAGTCAAGCTCTCTCGTTAGTGGTGTCCGGGAAAGCACGCGAGGCTTTTGATTTGAGCCAAGAACCTGAGGTCTTGCGCGATGCATATGGACGGAACACCTTTGGACAAAGCTGCTTGCTCGCACGCAGGTTGGTCGAGGCGGGAACGCGGGTTGTGGAGGTGATTTGGCCAAAGATCGCAAACAGCGATAATCACTCATGGGACCATCACGTAGACTTGTCGAAGCGAATGAAGAATCAATCTGGGCCGATGCTCGATGCGGGGCTGTCCACCTTGATCGAGGACATGGATCAACGCGGATTGCTCGAGGATACCTTGGTTGTCGCCGTAGGCGAGTTTGGGCGGTCTCCCGAACGAGGAGTGAGCACCAGTGGCAATGGGAATAGTGACGATGGTCGGGATCACTGGCCGTACTGCTACACCTCGGTGATAGCCGGGGCAGGGATCAAGCGGGGTTATGTTCATGGCAAGAGCGACAAGACAGCTAGTGCACCCGTGGATTCGCCAGTCCATCCAGCCCAACTGCTGGCAACGATCTACCATGCGTTCGGGATCGATCCTGAAACCATCGTGTACAACCACTTGAATCAACCACGCGAGTTGGTCAAGGCCCAAGCGGTTACCGAACTGTTCGCATAGTCAGCGATACAGAGGTAACCTGTTCTTAGAGTTGATAACCCCGGAATCCGAGACGCGTCTAATACAGGATGCGTTCCGATTCCGTTGGCGATTCAAGGATCGATGATGCAATCGATCCCGCAGTCCTGATTTATTATCAATCCCACCAATCAAACGACATCATGCGAATCCGTTTTTCCTTGTCTCGATTGTCGGTTCTCGCGTTTGCGATCCCGATGGCAACCTATTTGTCCGCCGGTCTCCTTTGCGTATCGAATGCCTATGGACAAGGCCTCGGGGCAACACCGACCAAGGCCTTTCGAGTACCAGAGGGCTTTGAAGTAGAGATGGTTCATGAGGTTCCATTGGCAGACCAAGGTTCTTGGGTGGCCATGTGTGTCGATCTCAAGGGTCGGCTGATTGTGTCTGACCAGTATGGCAAACTGTACCGGGTCACGCCGGCACCGAGTGGTGAAGAGGCGAGCAAGACGGTGGTAGAGCCACTTGCGGTCGATATCGGGATGGCCCAAGGGTTGCTTCACACCAAAGATGGTTTGTATGTTGACGTGAACGGCAAGGGGCCAACGGGTGCTGGTCTTTATCGGTTGCAGGACCTCGATGGCGACGATCAGTTCGAAAAGATCGATCACCTGATCCCGCTCGAGGGAGGTGGCGAACATGGTCCGCATGCGATCATTCCAGGACCTGATGGTCGTCTGTACATGTGCGCTGGGAACCAAACGGATCTACCCGGGAAGATCGATGTTTCTCGCGTGCCTCGTCATTGGGGAGAGGATCATATGCTCGGGCGAATGCCTGACGCGCGTGGGTTCATGGCAACACGGCTTGCCCCAGGCGGTTTTGTTTTGAGCATGAAGCCGGATGGAAGCGATGTGGAGTTGGTCGCGACAGGCTTCCGAAATGAGTACGACATCGCGTTCAACCCAAATGGAGACTTGTTTACCTACGATGCGGATATGGAGTGGGACATTGGAACGCCATGGTATCGACCCACACGCGTCAATCATGTAATCAGCGGTGCGGAGTTCGGATGGCGGAATGGAACGGGCAAGTGGCCCGAGTATTTTGCAGACAGTTTTGGGGCTGTTGCCAATATCGGATACGGCTCGCCGACGGGAATCGTGTTCGGGACAGGGGCCAAGTTCCCTGCCAAATTCCAAAATGCGCTGTTCATCAGCGATTGGAGCTATGGCGTTGTTTATGCAGTGAATCTGGAACCCGATGGGTCAACGTACAAGAGTTCCTTCGAGCCTTTTGTCAGCGCTTCACCGATGCCGGTAACCGACTTGGTGATTCATCCTTCGGAGGGTTGCATGTACATGACCATCGGCGGACGCAAGGTTCAGTCGGCCTTGTACCGTATCAAGTATGTTGGCGGTGAGAGCACGGCAAAGGCTCAGTATCCCGATACACCTGCAGCAGCATCGGCGCGGGGAGTTCGACGATCGCTGGAAGCGATGCACCGGGATGGTGCAAAGTTTGACATCGATTTGGCGATGAAGCATTTGGGAAGCCCGGATCGAGCGATCAGGACGGCGGCCCGTTTAGCGCTCGAGCATCAAGATTCGAAGTTGTGGCGGGATCCCATCAATCAGTCGTTGTCACCCCAGGCTGCAATCACTCTGGCGATTGCGTTGGCTCGTAAAGGTGAAGCGTCCGACCAGAAGGACATCCAAAACAGTTTGCTTCGCTTGCAATGGAACAAGCTCAGCGGAGTGGAAAAGTTAGAGTTATTGCGAGCTTACCAATTGAGTTTCTTGCGGTTGGGCGAAGGGGATCCAGATCTGCGTCAGAAGATCGTAGCCCAACTTGACTCGCATTTTCCGAGTCCAGATGGGGATTCACTGGTGGATCGCGAGTTAGCTCGCGTGTTGATTTACTTGCAGGCTCCCAAGATCATCGAACGATGTGTTTCGCAAATGAGCACGGCGAACTCAGCCGAGCAGCAGATTCACTATGCCTTTTGTTTGCGAGATGTAAAGGATGGTTGGACTGATGAGACGCGGAAGGCGTATTTCCAGTGGTTCTATCAGATCGCAACGGCCCGCGGAGGAGCATCTTTCGGTGGTTTTATCGAGAACATTCGCCAAGTAGCGATCGGCTGGTTGAGCGATGAAGATAAAGCGAATCTTGGGGAGTTGGTCGGTCCTGCACCCGCACCGAAAGATCCGATGGCGGATTTAGCACCTCGATCGCAGGTGAAACAGTGGACGGTTGAGGAACTCGCTAAGGTGGCTCAAGAGAAAACGTCTGGGTTTGATTATGAGCGAGGCAAGCAGATGTTTGCGGTGGCGCAATGCTACAAGTGCCATCGTTTTGCTGGTCAGGGTGGGATACAAGGTCCGGATTTAACGGCGGCGTCTCAGCGATTCAGTCCCCGCGACATGCTCACGTCGATCATTGAGCCTAGCAAGGAAATCAGCGATCAGTACGAGGCCACGATCTTCCAAACCGAAGAGGAAACAATCATCGGACGAGTCGCGAATCTGAACGGGAACGTGTTAATGGTTTCGACAAATATGCTCGACCCAGGCAACTTTACGAACATTGAGCGGCATGAGATCGTCGACACAAAGCCTAGCAAAGTATCGATGATGCCTAGTGGACTTTTGGATACATTGACGGCAGATGAGGTCATCGATCTTTTGGTTTACCTCCAAGCGGGAGGAAATCCTAAGAGCGAGCGCTATAGCAAAAAGTAAGCTGCTTGCAGCTATTCAATCGAGTCGTTACGCATTTGGTTTTCCGAGACGAGTTAGTTCTCCCGAGCTGACTCGTCATTGCGGCCTTTGGTTTTTGCTCGAAGAGTCATGCGGGAGATCCCAAGTCGCTCGGCGGCTTCTTGTTGATTGCCCTCTGTGGCCTTTAAGACACGGTCGAAGAGGATTCCCTCAACGGTTTGGATCACAGAACGGTAGATGTCGTTGGAGCCTTCACTGAGTAGTTTTTCTGCGAGTTGAACGACTTCGGCCATGAACGGTTGTGACGTCTTCGCATCTCCGTCCGAGTGGGATGCCGACGACGTTCGGCACGTCGCTGGTAGGCAATCCGGAGTGATTAGTTCGCTGGTAGCATTCACGATCGCGAAACGAATCGCGCTGTAGAGTTCACGGACGTTTCCAGGCCAGTTGTATCGTTCGAGTGTTTCTAACGATTCTTCTGAGAACACGGGTTGTTTCTTCTCAAAGTCTTTCGATAGCACCTTGGCAAAGTAATTCGAAAGTGGGCGAACGTCGCTGAGTCGTTCTCGCAGGGGAGGCAATGTGATTGAAAACCCGTTGAGTCGGTAATAAAGATCTTGTCGAAAGGTACCTGCGGCGACCATTTCCGCGAGGTCTTTGTTGGTGGCGGCGATGATACGGACATCGGTTTGGATGGTCATGTTCCCACCGACGCGTTCGAACTGCTGCTGTTGCAGCAGCCGAAGCGCTTTGGCTTGTGTGAAGGGGGACATGTCGCCGATTTCATCGAGAAAAATAGTCCCACCGTTGACGTGTTCGAATTTCCCGATACGGCGTTGGTCCGCGCCCGTGAAGGTGCCTTTCTCATGCCCGAAAAGTTTACTTTCGAGAAGGGATTCGGAAAGGGCTGCGCAGTTGACAGCGAGGAATGGTTTTTTGCTCCGTTTGCTGTAGTGGTAGAGGGCTCGAGCGACAAGTTCTTTCCCAGTACCGCTTTCGCCGAGAATAAGAACGGTGACATCTTGCGGTGCTACGCGCCCGATTGTCTTGTAGACCTCTTGCATCGCGATCGAATCCCCGACGATGCAATCGGCAGAGGCTACGCCATCGAAATCATCCGATTCAACAACTGCGGGCTTATGGCTGATACGGCTGACTTCGAAGGCGTGATGCACTAAGATTCGCAATGCCTTGAGATCGACTGTTTTCAGGAGGTACTCGAAAGCACCGCAACTCATGGCTTCGATTGCAGTGTCTGTTCTCGAAAAAGCCGTCATAAGAATGACGGGAATTCGAGGGTCGTGTTCGTACATTTTGCGGAATGCGTCTAAACCCGACATGTCGGGTAATCGAACATCCATAAGAACCGCATCGGGCTGATGCTTTAGAAAGGAGTCGATTGCTTCCTGGCCGTTGGCGGCGGTGACCATTTGGACATGATCCGACCCTAGCGTTTCTTGAATCGTAAAAACGATGTTGGGTTCATCGTCGACGACTAGTAATCTCGGCATAATTCAGTCAGGTGTTGACTTCGGAACGGTGGTGTCTTGGGGCAAGTAAAAGGAGAATTCCGCGCCGCCACCGACTCGGTTCGCAGCTACCAGTAAACCTCGGTGCATATCGGCGATACGTTTGCAGATAGAGAGTCCTAGTCCTGTTCCGGTTTCTTTACTGGTAACGAAAGGCTCGAAGATTCGATCCAGCATTTCGGCGGGTATTCCAACCCCGTTGTCGGATACGCGAATCATGAAACAAGGTCGAGGATTAGTGATGTTTTTTCGAGCACCGATACGCAAAGCTTGATGTTCGGAAATCAGATCTTCGGTATCCGCCAGCGACGAAGGAGATTCGTTCGCGATTGCTTGTGCCGGAAGGAGTGCATTTGGATCGAGTTGGACATGGATCGTCCCGCGGTTTTTCAGAGCATCGATCGAGTTTAGTATCAGATTGTAGAGAAGTTGACGGATCTGAGTTCGATCGACGTTCGCTATTACTGGGGCATCAGGGACTTCGACTTGCAGGTTGATCATCTGTTGTTCGCAGCGTCCTCGCACCAAAAATGTGGTATTGCGCACGATCTCGACGAGATCTTCTTGGCATCGCTCAGGGACCGGAGGTCTCGCGAAATCGAGAAACGACTGAATCGATTGCTCGAGCCGTGATATTTTTTGTTAAGGATTTGTAGTGAGCGACCTTTCGAGCCTGCTTCGTCTCCACGTTCGATTGCATTTTGAACCAACATCTTCATCGGCATGAGAGGGTTTCGAAATTCGTGAGCTAAACCAGCAGCTAGTTGTCCTACGCGTGCGAGTTGTTCGCTTCGCAGCAGTTCTCGCTCCCGTTGCTGCAATTGCTCTACCACTTGAGCGACATCTTCTTCGAGTTCCTTCACACCGACCTCGAGACCGGCGAGATCACCGCGATGGGTTACCGTAACGGCGCCTCGCAGATCGGACAAACGGCTTGAATCGCCTCGGATAGAAACGTTGAGTTGCACGATGGATTTACCGATGGCACGGCCGACACCGACGCCCATCAATATTCCAGCGACCCCACCGCAAAGTCCAAGAAGCAAGCAGCCGATGGTGAGGTGCCTGGCTGCATCTTCGCTGGCTTCATTGGTCAATTCGACAACTTGGCTGTTGACTTCAATGCATTGCGCCAGCGGTTCAAGAACTTGTTCAGTCATGAGCACATCGGAGAGTTGATTTAGTTGCTCGCTCAAAGGCGGGGCGATCGAGATCTTGTCGTCCGCAGGGTCTATCGAGGTAGCATTCCTAGTGTCGCTTTTCCCAGGAGCAATCTGAGACCCCTTTTCGGGAACGTTATGAACAAGCTCCTGTGGAATAAGTTGCTCGCTGATCGATTGGAAACCCTGGAAGAAGGAGTTGTAGCCATCGCTGACAATGTTGATCCGATGTTTCTCAAGTGGGGTGCGAGCAAGCGATAATGCCTTGCGAAGAAGATCATCCGTATGGGAGTGAACCTAGATGATATTTCGCAGGTAGGTGATTTCATGCGTGCGTAGAAAGAGGTTCAGTTGGTACCGAATCTCTCGCATCTCCATGTGCAACTCTTCGATCGCCAGCATGCCTCGGACTTCTCGTGCGATCAGTTCCGAGCTAACGCGTTGCTGCTGCTGAACATTCCAAGCAGCAAACGCTCCAACTCCAAGTAGAAATGCACCAAGGAAAAACATTGGTGAAACGAGTTTCCAGACGTACCGTTGTGGCATACGTCTCCGATCATAAACAGCGTTCCCATTCAGCACAAGCTGATTCGATGACCGCGAGACAAACACAGAATTACATCTCAATTCAATGGCAATGTTTTATCCAGCGTGAACAAAAAGTTGCCTGGATCGATTGGTGACGCCATGGTGTTAAAGAGCTTGCTCCGCTCCGAGTAGAAAATTCAAGTCTTGAAGTTGGCGAAATCATTCTCCATGAATTTTCAATGATTGATGGGATGTGAGTTCCGCACAAGGAATGATTGTTGTCGACTTCGTCGGAGTGTTGGCACGCTTGTCGCATAAGGGTTTATGTACGCACTCAAGACCGTGCATTACCCATATGACTTCTGGAAGCTTTGCATCATGCAATCTGTAACAGCCTCGCTGAACGAAAAACCCGAAAATGGAGTCACAGGACTCAAGTACTTGCGTCACGACATTCTTTCGGGAGTTGTGGTTTCGCTCGTGTCCCTTCCGTTGTCTTCAGGGATCGCAATCGCTTCGGGAGCACAACCGATCTACGGATTGATCAGCGTGATCATTGCTGGTTTGATATTTCCATTGATTGGTGGAGCCTACATGATGATCGCTGGTCAAGCAGCGGGGCTTGCGCCAGCATGGATGGCGATCATGATCGCGTTAGGTGGCGCTGGCGACGCGGAGCATGTCGGAGAGGGCTATCGATTTCTGATCGTGGTTATCTTCATGGTTGGTCTGATTCAGATCGTATTAGCATTGCTCAAGCTGGCGACTTATGCGAGTACGATTCCACTGAGCGTGGTGGAAGGAATGCTCGCTTCGATTGGTGTATTGATCATGGTCAAGCAGATCCCGATGTTTCTTGGGTACACTGGAGGTGCTCACCCGCATGAATTTTACGAATAGGTCGGGCAGATTCCATCTTTTGTTTCTGGGTTGAATCCCACGGTAACCTTGGTCTCAGGTTTGTCCCTCGTGTTGCTATTTGTCCTTGGTGTTCTGCAAAAACGGGTTGCATTGTTGAAGGTGGTTCCTCCCCATTTGATCGCTGTCATCTTCGGATTGATTTTGGGGCAGATCTTTCAACTTGGGAAGCTTAACCCGACCTATTTATTGTCTCTGCCAGCTAATCCATTTGACGGTGTTCACGTTCTGCACTTTGCCGAGTTCTTCGCAAGACGCGATCTTTGGTACGCAGCGATCATGGGTGTAGTTACATTGACCATGATTGACGGAGTGGAGTCGTTGGCAACGGCAATCGCGATTGATCGGATCGATCCGTTCAAGCGAAAGTCCTCACCGAATCGCGTGCTTTTGGCGATGGGCGTATCCAACATCGCCTCGAGTTTGGTGGGTGGATTGACGATCATTCCTGGGGGAGTGAAAAGTAAAGTTAATATCGCTTCGGGTGGACGCACTTTGTGGGCAAACTTTACGAATGCGATCTGCTTGATTGTTTACCTCGTTTTCGCACGGGATCTGATCAATCTCATTCCCAAGAGTGTGCTTGCGGCGGTTTTGATCTATACCGGTCGGAAAATGTGTGAGCCGCTTGTGTGGCGGCATATGGCCAAAATCGGTCGAGAGCAACTTGCGATATTCGCGTTCACGATCGCAGTCACATTGGCTACCGATTTGCTCTGGGGGATTGTGGCTGGATTGATTGCCACATTCGTACTGGATGTTGCACTCTACTTGCGAGCGACGGCTTGTCTGCCATCGGCCTTAAGTGAGTCAACTGGTTTTGCTCGCGGTGCGCTAGGGATGCTTCGCAATCCGGTAGTTGGCACCGAGTTGAGAGATTCCGCATATCACATCTTCGTAAATCGTCCTATCACTTGCTTCAATTCGATGGCTTTGAGCAAGTATCTCGATGAGTTGCCTGAGCAGGCAAAGGAAGTGGTCGTTCATATCGGAGAGTCGACCATGTTGGTGGACCATACGGCATGCGAAAACCTCATACAGACGGTTGAGTAGATTCGCGATGCAGGAGTTCCGATGCGAGTGGAAGGGCTAAGTCGCATGCGGCGGCTGTCCGACCATCGTGCGTGTGTGCATGTTTCTCACCCATCCTTGGCGGTTTCGTAGCGAGTCTTGTCGAACTCCGATCTCAGTGGATCTGCCTTCGATCATCGGAGTTTGAATCTTAATTTGAACCATTATTTGCGGAACGAGTGAATCATGAGCGAATCGCATCAACTATCCGATGGAAAGTCACTAGCAATAGCTATCACGGAAGCGAGTGTTGCTTGGGATAAGCGTCCTGTGGAGCGAATTTCTGTTGCTACTCAAGAAGACAATGCAGAGACGTTTTATTTTGCCGCGCAGCAATGGAAGTACGGAGGGCTGTGGCTTGTTCAAGGATTCGCATCGTTAGCGATCGCGGTGTATTTCATTGCACAGATTCCCGGCGTACCTCGCGTAACTAATCAACTGCTGATTTGCGATGCATTTATGTCGGGTCTGGGGGTGTTTGGACTCTGGAAAGCAGTGCAGAGCCTGATCAGCAATCTACGTGTTAGCGAAACAGGGATTCCGTACCAGTGCTGCTTCACAACGCATCGGATTCGATGGGACGAGTTGCAAAACTGGGTGGTTCGGACCAAGACCGAGCAAGGGATTCATCTGCCTTCGGTCGAATTTGAGGTCAAGGGATTGCCACGAAGGCTGGAGGTTCCACGCGGCTCATTGTCGAATCGGGACTTGGTAGTCCTTCAATCGTTACTGAAAGAGAAATCGATTAAGTATCATCAAGCCTGATTTTTGCCTTGCAACAAATTTCATGCGGTTTACTTGTGGCGCAGTGCATTAATTTCGATTCGTTTGCGTTTGTTTTTTTACGTAACGCTTCATCTGAGGCTGTTCATCGCTGTGATCATCATTTGCAGAACCTTAGCGATCGAGACCCAGATTAGATAGGGGATCTGCAGGAGTGCGATCCATTTGGAATGAGGCCAAATGGCCACCATGGCCCAAAGGAGCGTGGTGAATACGATGGGGTTGATCACGAAAGGAACGGCGATACTCCAGTGGAGCTTCCCTTTCGCCGTCTGGAAAAAAACCCACGTAAACGTCACGAGAATGATCGGGTACAGCAACTGCCAGATAGTTCCAATGGTGGCGGGCTGAGGTGTCCAGCTCGGTTTCTGCAAAGCGTCGTACCATTCTCGCCATGACATTGCGATGATCCTTATTTTGTAGGCGTTCTGGTCGATTCGACAGCCCCACGAGGTGTGCGTCGTGGTTTCTACCGTTAAGATACATGCATCGACGACGGTCATCTTTTATCTACACCGGATGAGGGCTCCAAGAATGCGTGTTAATCGACTTCCTGCATTATGCACAACGTCCAGTCGGTCTTGGGGAATGAGTTCACAGCGTCCGCATTTTAGAAAGTTCTGGCTGGGACTCGGTCTGGTTGCAGCATTAGGTTCTTGGAATGCCTCAGTTGGTTTATCGGATGAGTGGGGGCATTGGCGAGGTCCGGTCGGCAATGGGGTTTCCAACGATGCGAAGCCACCGATCGAGTTCGGAGTTGGAAAAAATTTGCGATGGAAAGTGGAGATACCGGGGAGCGGTTCCTCGTCGCCTGTGGTTTGGGGGGAGCAAGTCTTTGTGACGACGGCGGTCCCAACGGGAAAGAAGAACGAATGGGATTTTCGGGTCTTGTGCTTCGATCGGGCCACAGGGAAAGAGAAGTGGTCTCAATCGGCGGTGATCGCATCGCCCCACGAAGGGACGCACGAAACGAACGGGTTTGCATCAGGCTCTCCGTGCACCGATGGGGAGCGGGTGTACGCAACGTTTGGATCGCGCGGAATATTTTGCTATAGCATGGCGGGAGAGCTTCGATGGACACGCGACCTTGGGGACATGAAGATCCGTGCTGGTTTCGGTGAAGGAAGTTCCCCGACAATTGCCGACGAACTGTTGATTGTGCCATGGGATCACGAAGGGCCATCCAAACTCTATGCGTTGGACAAGACGACCGGCGAGATTGTCTGGGATGTGGCTCGAGAAGAGCCTACGTGCTGGGCGACACCATTGATCGTCCAAGGCCCAGGGGGTGCCAAGCAAATCGTGATGAACGGACAGAACGCTGCCCGCGGCTATGACTTGAAGAGCGGAAAAGAGATCTGGAAGTGCGCAGGTCAAACGCAACGACCATGCGCTTCGGCGGTTGCTGCCGATGGTGTCGCCTACGTCGCTAGCGGTTTCCGAGGTTCCTTCATCGGCGCTTTTGCGCTCGATGGAAAAGGGGATCTGCAAGGGACAAAAAGTGTGCGTTGGACTCAATCCAAGGACACTCCGGATGTCGCGTCACCGCTACTGTCCAGTGGTCGACTTTACTATTACAAGGAGAAGACTGGCCTATTGACGTGCGTGGACGCAGCTACCGGAAAATCACTTTACACGGCGAGCCGTGTTCCGGGTGTTTCGAGGACGTATGCATCCCCGGTCGCCGCTAACGGCTTTGTGTATTTGACGGACCGTGGAGGGACGATCGTGGTGATCGAAGATTCTCCCAACCTCAAGGTGGTAGCGACCAACGAGACCGGCGAAGGGGTCGATGCAACTCCGGCGCTCGTTGGTAACCAACTCTTTGCTCGCGGGGAAAAGCACCTCTTCTGTTTCGCTCCGTAAGCTACCGTCGGCCCATTGGATCTCTTGAACATTCTTTCTATACTTGGATAGTTCTTGATTCGAACTATTCTTTGTGAGAAGCATCTATGGGTTTGTTGGAGCAATAGGGAGTGGCATCGCGCACGCGGCCTGAAACCGATCGCCGCGTAATTCACGTCGAGTTAACAGCTTCAAGACAAGCCACCTATGAGCTCGCTGCCAATGCCAAACTGCAGTTCCACCGCGCGCTCTTGGGAGTATTGACCGAGGATGAACAAGAAATCCTTCTGGTGTTATTTCGAAAGATCGCCCGCAAAGGATGGAAGCAAGTGGAGCGGCTCTCTGAGTCGACATCGTCCAATGGAGAGTGCTTAGTGGGGCATCGTAGGTATAGGTCATGAGCAGCAAGTTGATTGAATCATCGGAGCGAGTTACCCACGTCAACGAACCTTCAGTGTCGCCCCCGTCGCGGGCGAAGTCCAATTGGATGAATTGGGCTTGGGTTGTTGTCGTGGCACTAAGTTTCTTGGCAGGTCGATTTTGGATTGGGGAGCGTCACCGGGAGCCTCTAGTCGCGTTGAACGAAGATGGTTCGGCATCTTCGTTGTATCGAGGTGATGCCGTTGTGGTCACTGCCGAACAGGTGGCAATGCGTCCCATCCAGCGAACGGTTGATGCCGTTGGCACCCTTCATGGCTTTGAGGAATTGACAGTCAGTTCCAAAGTAGAAGGGCGAGTTGTCAGAATCCATCACGACTTATCGAGTGTCGTCAAACCCGGCGATATTTTGTTGGAACTCGATGCGACGGATGCGAGGTTAGCGGTTGATCAAGCGGAACGAAGCTTGCAGGCGGAGCTGGCAAAATGGAGTTTTGAATTGGTCCCTGACGAAGGATACGACTTGAGTCAATTACCGATGGTGGTATCGTAGCGCTTGCGATTCGATTTGGCGAAGTCCCGATTGGATCGAATGCTTTCCTTGGAGACGACGAAGTCGATTAGCCAGGATGACTTAGAGCAAGCGAAATCCGAAGCGCAAATTACGGAGTCCGATTGGAAGAATCAAATGCTGATGGCGAACTCCGCTGCAGCCGTTGCGAGACTTCGAGCCGCGGAGCTTGCGATTGCCAAACAGAAATTCAGGGATTGCGAAATTCGTGTTCTGACACCGACATTGACTGGGAATCCGCTAGAGGAAATCTATACCGTGTCGGAGCGATTGGTTTCGGAGGGGACTTTGTTGCGACCCGGCACGGAAGTGTTTCGATTGGTATTAGGGAGAACGCTCAAGCTGCGATTGCCGGTACCGGAAGTGCATTCATCGTGGATTGCGGTGGATCAAAAGGTCATGATTACTACGGCATCATTGCCCGAGGGAAGGACCGGTCGAGTTGCAAAAATTAGCCCATCGATAGAGCGTACGACGCGGACTTTCATCGTGGAGGTGGAGGTGCCCAACG
>VGZN01000080.1 GCA_016872635.1 Planctomycetota bacterium
GCCGTGACGCATCGCGTGGTCGTCATCGAGCATCCATCCAAGATGGCCGTTCTCGCTAGCAATATTTTTACAGGACTCGTTTCCAATGAAGCGTTCAGGTTCTCAAAACGTTCGTAGCGGATTTACGCTGGTTGAATTGCTGGTTGTCATCGCCATCATCGGCATCTTGGTCGGTCTCCTGTTGCCAGCTGTCCAAGCTGCTCGTGAAGCGGCTCGCAGGATGAGTTGCAGCAGCAATGCACGCCAGCTGGGGCTTGCACTACACAACTATGAAAGCGCCTACAAGCGACTTCCACCAAGTCGGATCAATCTCACCAATCCGATCTTCCAACAATCTTGGCCAGCGATGATCTTGCCGATGATCGAGCAGGGGCCCAGTTTCTCGCGTTACAATTTCAGCCGGCCTTGGTTTGATGTGTCGAACGATGCTGTAACAACGACACAGATTCCTATCATGATGTGCCCATCTGCAGTGTCGCCTCGTGAGCTTCCTTCCTCGACCTTGTATGCGGCTGTTACGTCGAATACTCGTACAGACACGCCGATTTGGGGTTATTCGGATTACGGGTCGATCAATGCGGTGCGAAACGCAGCTTTTGTAGCCGCGGGATTGCCAAGTATCGGAACACGCGAGGTTTGGGGTGCGATGGCTCGAGGCCCGGAAGGTGTGAAGCTTTCTGCAATCGTGGACGGTCTTTCCAACACATGCGTTTTGGGCGAAGCTGCTGGCCGGCCGACCATGTTTGTCTCCGGTAAGGTGGTACCCAATCCAAGGGTTGGGAACATCGCCTTCGGAACTCGGACCGTCGCTGACGGTTGGGGATGGGCGGATATCAATGGTGGGATCAGTGTCGATGGAGCCAACGCACAAGGTCTCCAGAACAGCACAACGAGTTCAGGCGGGACTACCGTTGTCGGCAATTGCTTCATGAATTGTACAAACGATTCCGAGCTCTACTCCTTCCATGGTAGCGGCGCCCATTTCGTGATGGGGGATGGTTCCGTGCAGTTCTTCCCAACAAGCATCGCTGGTCCTGCATTCGTAGCACTTTGCACACGTGATTACGGCGATATCGCAAGCATTCCTGACTGATCCGTGGGAAGGTTGGCGTTGTCAAATCGAAGGAGAGACGGGGGCACGCCGTCTCTCTTTTCATTTCAGTTACCCAGTTTTCATGTTTCCAACAAACAAAAGTGAACCGCAGAATGTTGCTTCGCCACGACTTGTCCTCAATCGTCACTGGTTTACTGGTTGCCGTGTCTGGGGCATTCGCACAGGCCCAGGTTTCTTTAATCGCCAAAGTTGAATTGCCTGGAACCAGTGTCGATAAGAGCGGGTTGAGTGGTAACCTCGAGACGAATACTCCGATCAACGCATTCGGTGGACTATCGGCCATTGATTCCCTGGGAGCGAAAAACCGATATGTCGTCCTTTCGGATCGCGGTGCTGGTGATGGTGCCGCGACGTTTCCATGCCGTTATCACGAAGTTGAATTGGACGTTCATCCTGAAACGGGTTCTATTCGATTTGAATTGCTGGATACACATCTTCTATCCGATCTCGATGGCGTTCCTCTGACGGGTAGCCTGGAGAAATTGAAGACGTGGACGTTACCCTCTCGCTGCCCGAGTTATGACCCAGAAGGGATCCGATACTTGGGAAGTGAGAGAGTCGTCATCAGCGATGAATACGGGCCGAGCATTGATATTTTCGATCGATCAGGACGCATGGTTCAAAGTGTTATTCTTCCAAGCCGATACGCATTGAGCGAACGACGCACGCCACCGATGACCGTCGGTACCTTTTCTAATCGAGGTCTCGAAGGAATCGCGATCAGTCCGGACAAATCTTGTCTGGTTGCTGCCATGCAAGGACCTTTGGTGCAAGACGGGCGGGTTGAAAACAACAAGTGCTTAGGGCTCAACACCCGCTGGTTCTTTAAGAATCTCGACAACGGAGATTCAGCGGAATGGGTTTATCAGCTTGACGATGAATCCACCGGCGTCAGCGAGGTCCTCGCCGTTGACAATCATCGTTATCTGGTGATCGAGAGGGACAGCCGATTTGGAGTAGATGCGAAGGTCAAGAAAATCTTTTTGGCGGATGTCACCGATGCTTCTGACGTTTCAGGTGTCGATAGTCTCAATAAGGGGCTCGCCGATGCTATGAAACCTATCAAGAAGCGTCTCTTGATAGATCTACTTGCTCCGGAGTTTGGAATGTCGGGTGAAATTGCACCGGAGAAACCCGAGGGGTTGGCTTGGGGCCCGACCATGCCCAACGGTCAGCGTATGCTGATTGTCTGTTTCGACAACGACTTCGACCCCAGCCACAACACGATCTTTGCCGCATTTGCCGTTACCATTCCTGAGTAACGGAACAATCGTTGCGTTGGGCGACGTCTACTTAGCAGCCCGGTGAATTATCTGTTGCAAAATCGAATGGCTGCTAGGGCCCTTCGATACGTAGTGCCGATGGGATTGGACCGGTGGCCGTCTATGCTCCAAAGCGATATCGAATGATGCACCAAAGGGTGCTGAATAAATCTTTGACACCGATCTTCTTGCCCTCGTCCCAGCCACGGCTCTTGTAGCTGATCGGAACCTCGACAATCGAGATTCCACGTTTTGCAAGTTTAGCGGTGATCTCTGGTTCAAATCCGAAGCGTTTCTGTTCAATGTTGATTGATTGAAGGATTTCTCTTCGGATCGCTTTGTAGCACGTCTCCATATCCGTTAGGGAGCTTCGAGTCATTTGATTGCTGAGTGTTGTCAGAATCCAATTGCCAATTCGATGCATCCAGGAAGGATCTTGGATATGTCCTTGCATGTACCGTGAGCCATAGACAACATTGGATTTGCCGTCGACTATAGGCTGTATCACCTTGAGGATATCGCGTGGATCGTATTCGAGATCGGCGTCCTGGACGATAATAATGTCGCCATTGGCTAGTCGAAAACCGTTTTGCAACGCGGCTCCTTTGCCTTGATTCCGATCGTGAATGAGGACCTCGATGCCAGCTCGGTTGCGATAACGTTGGAGTACTTGTTGCGTACCGTCGGAACTCCCGTCATCTACGATGACCACTTGTTTTTCCACCGGGAGTGCCAGCACCGAATCAACGACTCTCGCTACCGTGTGAACTTCGTTGTAAACAGGTATCACCACGGTGAGTAGCGGCGCAGGAAAAGAGGTGACTAGGGCTTCGTTGAGTCCTTGTCGCACCAATTCCTCGGTAGAATCAACCCGCTGTAAAAATGTGCATTCCGAATGGTTTGGTTTCCCATGCCCAGAAGTGTGCAGCGTGCTTGTGCCGTCAACAGTCGAACTCGGAGGGGTTGGCGTTGCGTGCAACAACGTTGAGCCGTGGTTGCCGACCAGGCTCGAAACCGCCGAAGCTTCCGCCAAGTCATGTTGGGGTTCAGGGAATTTTATAGAAGCCTTGGTCTCGGTCGTCATTGGCTGGTGCAGACTCGTTTCCATTCTTGCCCCAAGGTCGCTATCCAAAACACCACGGAATTGTCTCGTTCGAGACGGCGTAAGGATATACACTCTAACTGGGTGCCGGCACCTGATACGCCCTCTGCATTCAATGAAGAAAATAAACGGGCTATCGCGGACGTGAGTTGTTTAACGATTATGCCGTAGTCGCAGTTGTACTGCTTCGGCCACTGTACGGCATGCTGCGACTTGGCACACTGCGAATCAGCCGAGCTGCGAATCAGCCGAGCTGCGAATCAGCCGAGCCCGCCCTCGCCTCAAGCCTATTTCGATTTGACTTTCGCGCTTTTCCCAGGCCAGAAATTAAGCCACGTGCTCGTGGCGGATTTATCGACGACAGTCGTGCCTTCTTCGGATTCAGAAGTTTCCGCTGCACCAACTAAAAGGTCGGTCAGCTGCGAAACAGCTTGCGTGATCAGTGCCTTGGGGGCCTGTTCAATTAAGGGTTGTCCGTTGTTCCTCATTTCGACCATCGTGCGGTAGTCGTTTGGAATCTGGAAGAAAACCTCCCGTCCGATCGTTTCCTTTGCCTTCTTCAGACTGATCTGCCCGCTTTCCAAGCCGACGCGATTGACGACCACTTTGATCTTGTCGCGAATACTGTCCATCTGTTGCAAACTCATCAGTAGCCGAACCATGTTTCGCAGGCATGGCAAATCGAGCTGCACCATGAGGACAAACTCGTTGCAGAGTTCCAAAGCCGTCAAGTCGACTTGGCTGAACGACTTCGACAAGTCGATCACAACGTGGGAGAAAGATGCCCGAAGCAATCCGAACACCTTTCGGAGGCTTTCCGGAGTAATAAGATCGAGGTCCTGCAATTGCACAGGACGGGGTAGTAAATACAACCCCGACGAATGCTTCGTCAATGACTTTCGAAGCAATTGAAAGTCCAATCGCGACACGTTCTCCGTCACGTCCACGAGACTATAATCAGGAATCGAATCCAGAAACACGTCGGCGTCGCCAAGTGCCAAATCCAAGTCCACAAGGGCAACCGCATTCTCAGAACGTTTAGCGATGTTGCATCCAATATTAACGGCGATGGAGGTGCAGCCAACCCCTCCAGTTGCACCCGCGATGGCAATCATCTTGCATCCTCGAGTCCGACCGTCGGCACCCGAGTATTTGGTTTGCAGCAATCGCTCAAGGGCACCGTACAGCTCCTCCACTTCGACCGGATGAGTGAGGAACTCCTTCGCACCGGCGCGAATTGCCTTGAGAATCAACTGTCCATCCGTACTTTTCGAGATGGCCAGCAAATGGCAATCGGGAGAAGTTGCTCTCAGTCGTTCCATCAGTCCGATGGCTCGCTCCGGGCTACCGTCCAACGAAATAATCGCTGCATCGGGTTTCGACTGGTCGATCACGTCCGCGAAAAACTCATAGCGTGAGCATTCGGCGTCCAGCCAAACGACATCCATTCCGAGCAAAGTCGTCTTTAGACTTTCACGCGTTTGATCATTTGGATCAACGATAGCCACACGGAGAACATTGCTCATGGAACCATCCAACCAATTGAAAAAATGGACTGCGAACTTATGAAACTTCGATCAAGGGCGGGATATCATTACCGCATGCCCACAAAACTACCTTCGTATCGCACCTGGACTGGTGCGAGGAACGGTGGTACTCCTAACTGGTGAAAGCGGCGGTTCCACTCCACGTTTTGGTAACGGTTGAGTCGAGTTTGTTGTTATCGGCGATCTCAATCCGGAATTATTCGTTATCGGAAGCCCTCCGTTAAGGACGGCATTCTGTGGAGGAACCACGTATTGCACGGGATTCTCCATCGGTACTCCTTGAGGAACCATCATCACTGAGGTATCCGGTGGGCAGTATTCGTTTCCTTGAACCGCCGGGACTTCGATGTATCCATTGAGGTACAGTTCTTTGTCGAGCGGCGATCCACTGTTAAAACCGGGACCACCGGGTGGTACCTCGTGCGGTTGCATGGCCCCTGCAAAATTAGGAGTTACCAAAATCAGCAATTCGACTTCGTTTTGAACCTCTCGATTACTTCGGAAAAATGCACCGAGGTATGGAATATCGGAGAGCCAGGGAAGTCCGACCGTCTCTGATTCGGAACGCATTTGCAACAATCCTGCCAGTGCAAGCGTCTCGCCCGCATTGAGTTCTACCGCCGTTTCGACGAATCGGCTTCGAAGGCCTGGGATGCTAGTCCCTTGCAATACGACACTTCGACCAGGGTCGACTTCGCTGATAGTAGGACGAACTTCTAACCATATTCTTCCATCACCACGGACCTTGGCAACAAAGTCCAACCGCGTTCCGAACTCTCTAAATTCGACGGCGACCTGACCTAGTCCTGCCGGAACCAAAATCGGAAATTCACCACCCGAGTTGAAGCTCGCAGGTCGACCATCGATTGCAACGACGGTTGGATCGGCAAGAACCTTCGCCAAGTTGTTTTGCTTCAATGCTCGAATCAATCCAAAGAAGCTGTCATCACCTCCAACGATCCCGAACTTTACGGTCTCGTTACTCGCGTTGACGAGTGCTCCCGTGGTCGATCCCCGTCCGATCAAGCCGCTGGTCGACTGGACAATGAAGTCGTTTCCAAAGTTAGCTTGCCAGTCGATTCCCAAGTTGCGCAATTTTGTCCGCGATACTTCCATCACTTGCGTTTGCAACATAATGGTATGGACGCCGATGACTTCCACTCGGTTGATCACCGTGGGATAGTACTGCTCTGCAATTTGAACGACTTGTTCAACATGCTCGTCTGCAGTGACTTGACCCGAAATGATCACTGCTTGTTGGATCGGAAGCACGTTGAGTGTTGCCATCGGAAACTGCTGAGCGAGGATCGTTTGCAACTCACGAGCGTCTCCGGTAACAACAATTTCAATCGAATAAGTTTCGTTTTCCGGTGTCTTGAGATCGACTTGAGTAACCCCGGTAGCCAAAGCAGAGAGCAATACTTCATTCTGGCTTAGTGGCTGGACCTGTATGATCGCGTCATTTGAAATGACAGCAACATCGATCGTCTTCTCCAACGTCACATTTTGTGACGTGCTTACGATCATCTGAAGCTTCTCATTCTTCTGAGAAATGAGCTTTTTGCCTACAGATACAGGAGAGATATTGGACTGAGCGAAGCTGCTCTGCCACAGCATTGTTGTGACGAGCATCGCCGCAGCGATCGCTCCACGGGAGTGCCATATCCAACGGATAATCCATGACACCCTGAAAACGTTTAGAAACAAGCTGGATGCCATTACTGTTTCACTTCCCTGTGATCCAATGGTTTTGAACCAAGATTCCAAACCGGTTCTCGCGCGACGACCCCAGCGGCACTGCCATGGGATAGGAACGGGAACACTCCATGCTGAAAACCGCCACATCTTCCCTGATGCTGGCAATCTTCCGGGGGGCGTCATGAGAAAACTCAAGATAAGAGCACCCCACTAAGGTCGATCGACCGTTTCAATAGGCAACCTTTACTTGCCCACGGGGTAGACGGGCTTAAATCCCCCAGATTGCCAAGTCCCCGTGGTGGGGTCCCAAATCAGCGAAGGCTGTTGCATGGCTGCAGGGTCGACGGGAGCTTGGGGATTGGAAATCGCTGGGTTTGGAGCGAAGGGGGACGATTGATGTCCAGCATTTGTTTGGCTGTTGGACCACCCTGTGTTCATCGTATAACCTCCCGAACCTTGACTTGCTTCGTCATCCAGGCCCGATGTTTCGATCTTCACGGGTAGGCGGCGGCCTTCAACCCAACGGTAAACCGCTACGTCCTTCGGTGAAACAACCACCATCTCGTTCCTTGCTTTGGCGACAGGAAGTGCGTCGATTGGCTGTACCGCATCCACAACCGAGGGAGCCGGTGCGGGCTTTTCTTTTTCCTCGTTGTCCTTCAACCAAGTCAAAAACGTGTCGCCATTGTCTGCAACCGGAACAACAGTGGGATCTGCGTCCGGAGCCCGCAACGAAAGCTTCAGTTTTCCAAGATTCGATGCTGTATCAAGCGCTTCATACTGACGCTCTTGGACCAAAAGTTGCAGGGTATTCGCTTTCTTCGGGGCTGCCTCTGGATCTCGCAATGCAACGCCGTCGACCATCGCAATTTCAACATTCTGCATTACCCGAACACTCTTGCTGATGGGAAAGCGAGTCCCTTTTTCGAAGAAACCGATCACATCAACCCGATCTCCTGGGCCGAGGTAGCCACTGCCACCGTTGCTGTCATGCACCGGTAAATCAAAGATACGATAGCCTTCGGGAACAACCAAATCCTTGCCGCGGAGCGAAAGCTTTGCCTCAAGGATTGGTTCGCCACGATACAGACGCTGCTTCGCGTACTTGCCTTCAATCTGCTTAGGATCGTTCAATGCACCCAGCGGAGCACGGTCCACTGGCCATTGCTCGATGCTGAACATTTCCGGTGCAAGTTTAGTCATCGGCGAGACATCTTTGGAGGTTACCATCACTCCCACAGTGGGAAGCGACTCCCCCGGTTTCTGCTCTAGCATGACCTGGCTGACGGCCACCGAGGCCACAACACCGCACCCCAAAGCAACAATCAACAAAACGAGAGACTTGGTACGCATTATCGAATGCTCGAAAATATGGAGTTCACGAGTCCTGCCATCGATCAAGGCGACTCGTAGTGATAAGCATCCATGCTGCCAAAAGACCCCCGTCACATCCATCAATGGAAAAGATAGGCTACGAATCCACCCGCAGCCTTTGGGGGCATCCGTTTCTATCGAGTTCTCGAAGTAAAGATCTCAACCTATTCGTGTTGAGCCCCTACATTCCGAATTTTCGGCAAGGGAAAGAAGGTTATTGCAATCTGACCAGGGACTGATCAGTGCTTAGCCGCTGGTTTGCCATGTCCAGACGATTTACCGCTGTCATGCCCTTTGGCGGCAGGTTTCTTAGTTTCTTTCGCGGGGGCTGCATGGGATTTCACGCTACTCGCTCCATGCGAATCGGAGGAAGCGTGATCGCCGTCTGCATCGTGCTCTCCATCCGGAGCGTGATCGCCATCCCCTTCGTGAGAATCTGCATCTCCATGATCGCCGTCCGCGTTTTCCTGCTGCGACCTGAGGGTTGCAACCAATTTCCTAGGTTCCGGACGGGTCGTGTCTGAAAGAAACTCGAGGTTCGCACTGTTGAACGACTGGTGCATCTTTGTGACGATGACATCCTCAATCGAGGATGCACCTAACGTTTGTGTCAGAATCTCAAGTAATTGCGAACGTAAATCGGTCAAGTAGGGATCGATGAGCAAGCGTCCATCGATCTGACGCAAATGCTCTTCGAGTGCCTGCCTGACTTGAGCTTGATTAAGCTCGATCAACTGTCGACTCTTCATTCGGTGATTCACCGGAACGATCGCGTGCAAATCCATCTCGATCGGGCGTTCCCCTTTAGCGCGGTACGCCAAAAAGTTTCCTAAGGAAACTTCGCAGGAAACATCGGTTTTGGCCATGGACGCCTGGTATCGGATAATCCCAACGATACTGGCGTGCAAGGTGACGAGCACCAATACAAGCAAGCCAATCCAATATCGACGAATTGTTTCCAACATGGCAGTTCAATAAAATGGACTTTTGTCCGATCGGAATGAATCGGGTTGGTAGGCTCCCCTTTGGAACCTTCCGAGAACCCTAGGTTGCAATTTAAGCACCGACTCGATCGAAAGAAAAATACGGGGCAAAAAACATCATGGTTGAGTTTCTCTTTGAGTCTCCGTTCTACTTAGGTGGGTTGGGACTGGTTGTAACGATTCTGACGGCATACGGGTGGCTCCAAACCGGTAATACGATTGCACTGCGCAGCACCGTCGGGTTGGCCATGGCAACGGTCGCATTCGTCGCTCTAAATATCTTTGTTGTCACCGACCGAGAAGCGATCCGTACGTTCCTCCTTGATACCGCCAGCGAACTTCAACGCAATGAAGCTACCAAGGTGTCGGCTCGCATTCATCCAGAAGCGACCCAGATGGTGCTCGATCTCGAAGCCCAATTGCCAACGATTCACTTCAAAACCGTCCGAATCAAGACCTTTCATGCCTTCGATTTTACCCCCGCTCGTAATCCCACGTCCGTTTCCGTTCGGATGAATGCTGTGGTGGAGGGGGAACGATTGGGCCAACAAGGAACTGTACCTCGATGGGTGAGAGTTACTCTTGAGAAGTATCAAGGGCAATGGAAAATCGTCGACTACGATCATCGCGAACCTCATTATGAAATGCTCAACGAAGAAGGCCGGAGTCGCCTTGACACATACCGTCGATAGTTGCAGCCAATTCAAAGCCATCGGCGCAAATCCGGCAGCATCCAAGTGATGGTCCGTTCCGGAGCTATTGCGTGGCTGCTCGTCGATTGGAAGGCTTGCGCAAAGAGCCTATCCGGAAAACATGAGCCCTCTTGGCTTCAGTCGCGATTGTCAGTGTTTTCGGATAGTCCCTAAGGAAAATAAAAAGAGGGGCTGAGATTTCTCTCGCCCCTCCCTTCGTTTTCTCAAAATCGGAATGCAACACATACTCCATCCAAGTCGCATCAGCCCGATCGTCGCTAACCGCGGTACTAGCGGATCGTGATCATTTGATCGCTTTCCTCATTCTTCACGACCAGTTTCAACGGTTGCCCATCACGAACAGCGTTCACTGCATCGACGAAATCATCTGCCGTGCTGACACTCTTTCCATTCACGGAAACGATCACATCGCCAATTTTTAAACCGGCGAATCGACCGCGCCTCGCGACTCCTAGAACCACCACTCCCTCGCCATCATCCAGCCCAAGCTTTCGAGCCAATTCGCGAGGGACTGCATCGACAGCCACCCCTAGCTTCTGCATGTTCTGCTTGGCCTGTTGCTCGCTATTAGCGAGTGCATTCTCGTCCAACGTTTCAACGGTCACCGGCAAAACAATGTTTTTTCCACCACGTAACAACCCGATCTTTACAGTAGTGCCTGGCTTGGTCTCACCGATCGTACGTCGCATTCCGGAATCCGAAGTGATGGGGGTGCCATCGATATCGATGATCACATCTCCCACGCGAACGCCTGCTTTGTCGGCAGGCATGCCGCGAGTGACTTGCTCCACCAGTGCGCCTTTTTGGTTGCTTGGCAACGACAACTGTTCTGCTATCGCCGATGTTACGGTAGCCGGTCTGATCCCCACAAACCCGCGCGATACGCGGCCGTTAGAGATCAAATCAGAAAGCACTCGCGACGCCGTGTTGCTGGGTACAGCAAAGCAAACCCCGTTATATCCACCTCCACGCGAAGCGATCGCAGTGTTGATTCCGATGATCTCTCCACGTAAATTCAAGAGGGGGCCACCGCTGTTGCCTGGGTTGATGGCGGCGTCCGTTTGAATGAAATTGTCGTAGGCGGTGATCCCTTGATCGGTTCGATTCGTCGCGCTCACAATCCCGGCTGTAACTGTTTGTGCGAGTCCAAAGGGACTGCCGATGGCAATCACCCAGTCCCCAACCTCCGCCTTGGAGGAGTCTCCAATCGGTGTGGAGACCAATCCCGTCGCGTCGATCTTGAGCACTGCCAGATCGGTACGAGGATCTGTTCCGATGACCTTGGCAACGTACTTGGTGTCATCGCTGAGGTATACCTCGAGCTCCGATGCTCCCTCAACGACGTGATTGTTTGTAAGGATGTAACCGTCCGGGCGAACGATCACCCCCGAACCCAATCCAGCTTGAACTTTGCCTCCAGGCATCGGCTCTCCAATCTCTTCCTGAGGCGCTCCCAATCCTTCGCCAAAAAATTGCTCAAATCCGGGAGGAAGTTCGATCCCAGGAGGCAATCCCCGAACGCCACCACGCGGACTCGTTGGCCGGTCCACCAAAGATTTAATGCTGACCACCGATGGCTTTACCGACTTAGCAACTTCCCGAAACACCTTCGACAATTGCTCTGCGTGCGCTACGAGCTCCGGCTCCAACTGCGCTCGGGCTTGATTCGATTCTGCCAACTGGACCGCATAAGCCTGCGACGGAGTAATGCCTGTACGCGAAAACATCCAGTAACCGATCGGACCCGCGATCGCCACGGCCAGGATGAGTAATTTCCAACTTGATAATGGTTTGTGCATAGTTCTTCACTCCAATTCTTTCCTGAAGTTCGGTACCTACGGAGTTGGTTCAAACCTCCGACCGCATTTCATCCAAGCCAACGTTTCTGTTCAAAACCCAAAAAAGTGTCACTTTGTGGATCACCCGATGAGTGCCAATTTGGCTTACGCTCGAAAAGCGGTTTTGGATCAAACTACAAATTTCGTGCCAATTCGATGTTTTTGTGCAATCCGGTTTTTCTCAACCAGGAGTAACCACCATTTTTGGCACTTGGCAACACATCTCGGCGTCCCAGCCACAGATCGCCCCCACCTCCAAGCGAGCGCACCGGTAGTTTGTCGCTTGCCAACCACATTCCCCTGCGAGTCTCTCCTGCTTAAGTCCTTATTTGCGTGAATGCAGCTGGACGAATACCTATGGGAAAATGGGTAACTCACCAGCTATCCGTGGGCTTTGGTTCGAACGATCCTGTGACGCGTGCCAATAAAAAAGAGCTTGCGGTTAGGCAAGCTCTCTGGGGTGTAATTCTGGCTGAACACGGCTTCTCAAATCGAGATGAGCCACAACTACGCGGCTGCGTCGTTCAATGCGGCTTCAAGCTTGGTGCGAGGCGGTACACCTTGGAACCGTTCTACGATCTCACCATTCTTGAATAGCAAAAGTGTCGGAATTGCATTGATCCCGTACTTCATCGAGAGCTCAGGATTCTCGTCGACGTTGACCTTGCCAATTTTTACGGAACCTTGGTACTGGACGGCGAGTTCATCGATCAACGGAGCGATTTGCCGGCAAGGGCCACACCAGGTAGCCCAAAAGTCGACCAGAACCGGTGCGCTCGAGTTCAATACATCCGACTCAAATCCGGCGTCAGTAAATTCAGCAGCGTGCCCCATTCTTCAATGCTCCTCGTCGTCAGTTCTTCGACGTATTTGGTCTCTAACAATTACCTGGTGGATGGTTGATGATGAGGGGCAGCCATCTTTGGATGCTGCTCTTGCGAGAACAACTCGGCATGCGAGTATGCCAAATCTGCACCCCTCACCTGTACCCCACCAATTTACAGCACTTAACATGCCAAGCCAAGGATGGAGATGCCTCCCAAAAGGTTTTAGCATTTGCGAATACGCAGGGGGAGTAGCATTTTATTCGCGAGTCTCGAGGAAATTGGATTTAATTTTCACCGTAATACCCCATGGGTATTCAACTGGCGGGGGCGCGTGGACAGTCATTTTTTCTCCCGTCTTGGGGTGAAAAAACTGTAGCCGAGCGGCATGGAGAGCGATGGGTTGTTCGCGCGTCTCGCGGTCCGGGGCTCCCCATGGCTGAGAACTGCCGTAATGCGAATCCCCCAAAATGGGATGGCCTCGGCTGGAAAATTGAAGCCTAATTTGGTGCATCCGCCCTGTCTCAAGCCGTATTAGTACCAAGCTAATCGGCGTAGATGCGGTAATTGGCGTAGATGCATTCAACGCGGCGGATGTGTGAACTGGAGGCTCGCTAGTCATCGCAAGTTTGCGAAACGACAGCCGAGCCTCACGAGCCCCTTCGGCATCCTGAGAGACAAGCTCCGCTTGCGGAACATCTGGAATTTTTCGCATCCAGTCGATCCAATCTCCCTGTGATTCGATGTCACCTTGCACCCACGCCAGATAGTCTTTGGTTACCTTGCGACTGGCGAACTGTGCGCACAATAGACTCAACGAGCGCTGATTCCTAGCGACAACAACCGCGCCGCTAGTCATTCGATCGAGTCGATGCGGTATCCCAATAAAGGGTGTGCTCGTCATCGTCGTCGCTAATTGTTCGATGAGTCGCGACTGGACATTAGGAATTCCTGCGATCGCCTGTGTCAATAAATCGACCGGCTTGTTGATCACGAGGAACCAAGGGTCATCGACAAGGATTTCAATCATACCGAACCTCGCGACCGGACCATTTCTGCATCTCTGTGATTGCGGTTCTTGCGATGCTGTCGATCTGTGCAAAAAAAAAGCGAGAAACACCGGCCACGAAATCGACACATCCAAGCGTCTATCTCATAGTGCTTCTCGCCATGATCATGTTCTAGTAAAGTGAAGTGTTGGTCAAGAGGGAAGCGGAACTCAAAGCGGATCTTCTTGATCAAATTATTTTCCGGATCACGGTGCCATGATATGAACCAAACTTCTCGCGAATCAATCCACTTCGTCACCGGTAAACTTGCTGAACCAGCGGTGCGTGAAATCGTATCGCAACTCTCCGCCAGTCGCGGCTTTGACTATACCATTGATGTGCTTCCTATTACCGTTGCTGCATT
>VGZN01000081.1 GCA_016872635.1 Planctomycetota bacterium
CCCATCGGGCCAGCACCCATCGGGCCAGCACCCATCGGGCCAGCACCCATCGGGCCAGCACCCATCGGGCCAGCACCAGCACCAGCAGTTGCACCACCACCAGCAGCACCTCCTGGAACACCGGGATGCGGACCTGGATGTGGATGTGGCCAGCCACCTCCGGGTCCCTTCGGACCCACCGGACCACCCCATGGTCCCCAACCCCCTACGCCGTTGGCAACGACATTGGGAAGCTGTGGCCCCCAAGCTCCGTACGGAACCGAGTATGGTCGATTCGGATAACGCCATTCCCCATACGGACGCTGGGCGGACCCCCAGGCTTGCGTGGTGTGGTAATGATCGGAACTAAAGCCAACCTGAAGTGAACTTCGAGAACTTCGGAACCCACTGGTTACGAAATCTGCACGCTCGTTCGATTCAGGCTCCATGCCTCGCGTGTGTTGATCAACCCTCTGACCTGTTGCATCATGCGTGTACGTCGACGCCATCGTGGTCCAGTCCACGGCTGGCGATTTCGGTTGAACCCTCGCCGATTTCGTTAGGGATTTGGATTTCTGGGTCGGCATGGATGTATGCGGATTGGGCAAGCATACTTCCGACGATGACTGCGCACACACATCCTTCCGTTGGACTGCGATGCAGATCACCCAAACGAGAACAAAAGCAGAGCAATGGCGATAGGAGATGGAGCTTTTCATAGCTCTCAGACTAATCCGACGCCGGACGATTTCCAGAAAATCAGGGGTCGAACCATGCTGTCAGTCCAAAGATGAATCGGTTGTGACGGTTGTAAGGAGAAAAACATAGGCCGAAGGGCGATTTAGGCTTGAGCAACCATGATGGCCTCACGTCCCACGGCGGTTCCCGAACCAATGGATGTGTTGCCGGTCGCACAGACGCAAGTCATGATCGCGGCACCATTTCGCCAACCAACTCGTCTGCAATTTCAGCTCCTCGCCGGTTACCCCGCGCGGCATCAGCATCACGCGCTCGCGATCCCATCCCTTCAGAACTTGCAAATACTCCAAAACCTCTTCGGCATCGAGGATCGAGCCCACCACGAACTTGAGTTGATAATCACCACGCGTCATCAACCGTTCTACGATCTCCGGTGTCGCGCGGCGCTGATCATGCTGGCGAATCCACTCGTCGCTTGCGTAACCCACCGGAGTTGAGTTGCTCAGCTTGGGGCTAATCGACCAGAGATCGCACATGAGGTCTTGATCGACCGTCCCAGCCGTCTCAATCGTGATGTGCTTGCCTGCAGCTTTCAGACCGCGACACAACGCCGGAAGGTCTTCGAAAATCATCGGTTCACCACCGGTGATGACAACATGCCCCGTAGGCCACCTCCGGATCGACTCTAAAACTCCCTTGACCGAAAGGCTGTCCCCCTCCGGCTCCCATGACGCATAACGAGTATCACAGAACCAACAGCGGAGATTGCAGCCACTCGTGCGCACGAAAATGCTCGGGGTCCCGGTGAGGATCCCTTCTCCCTGTACGCTGTTAAAAATCTCCGAAATGTTGATCAAAACCCAATACTCCTAGCGTGTTCCTCGCGGTAAACCGGGGCCTAAAATGCGTCTGTTGCAATTAAGATCCGTTGTTAAGATATTCGCTATCGAGCGGTCAGCCAATGGATTGGCGGTCAATTCGAGGGGCTGTTCGTTACCAGCCCCACCATTTCTCCTAACAATACCAGAGAGCATCGGATCCGAACGTGTCAGGAACTCCATTTGTCGATCAGTTGGAATGCTTTGAGAATTCCTACCCCAACCGAGACTATCAGATCGAAATCGTCTGTCCGGAGTTCACCTCCATTTGCCCAAAGACGGGGCAACCGGACTTTGGGACACTCGTGTTCCGCTATGTTCCCGACGCAAAGTGCGTCGAACTGAAAAGCCTCAAGCTATACCTGCAGCGCTTCCGGAACGAAGGCATTTTTTACGAGAACGTGACGAACCGGATCTTCGATGACTTTTTATCCGTTGTGTCGCCTCGCACCGCTCAACTGGAAAGCCGCTGGGGTGCTCGCGGAGGCATCACATCAACGATCACTGTATCGTACCCTCAGTCCAAGTAGATCTCGATCCGAGCAGTAAGGGCCCTCGACCGAATCGCACGATTTGTCTGTCAGTGGGACACACAATTTTGGGGCGTCCCAAGGAGTAACCATGGCCGACCACGACTTCCATAAGCCAGTGCTGCTCGGCGGATTGGCCGATGAAGCGGCCAATCAAAAAACCGCAATGCAGCAATTCTGCGCCTTTGCCGCTTTAGGCTTGCGGTACTATACGTTGCGATTCATCGACGCTGGTGCTGGTATCCAGAACGTGATGCAATTGGAACCCGCAGCCATCGAACACATTTTGGCCCTGCAGCGTGAGTATGGGTTGAGTGTATCCAGTATCGGCTCTCCGATCGGCAAGGTGAAACTGATCCATGCCGAGGATGGTACTACAAACCGGTACGTCCCCTTCGAAGAGTATTTGGCTCGCGACGTTCGGCGTGCATGTGAACTGGCGAATACCTTTGATTGCAAGTTAATCCGTGGATTCTCGTTCTACCATCCGCGAGGATCCGAACCAGAAACGCACTTGCAACAAGCCATCGATCAGATCGGCGAGATTGTTCATGTTTGCGACCAGTATGGACTGACCTATGGTCTCGAGGTCGAAGCCAATCTCGTTGGACAGACAGGAAAGCTCTTGGCGAAAATCCACGATGCGGTTGCCAATCCTGCGTTGGTCTTGGTCTTCGACGGAGCGAACTTGGTCTGCCAAGGGATGTCGACCGATCAAGTTTTTGAAGAGTACCAAGCGATGAAGCCAGGCATGGGATGGATCCATGTGAAAGATTACAAACGACCAGCCGTCCGAGCGTCGCATGTCGACGAGGAATCGCTGAGCGCGTTTGTCCCAGCAGATCTTGGCGACTGCGGGCACGAGGCAATTTTCAGGGATATCAAGCGATCATACGCGGAGATCCATCAGCGGCTTTCGCAGCGTGGATTACCTGGGTTGTTCGTCGATTTGGAACCGCATGTGAAGGGTGGTGGTCAATTCGGAGGCTTTAGCGGCCCGGACGGATTCGGCGTCGCACTTCGAGGTCTATGCAAAGTCCTCGACTACGTTGGCCTTCCCTATTACCTGCGAGACTTTGGCGACATCCGTCCTGAATCAGCGTCGAGTTCCCACTGATGCAGAGCACCGGTGTATCGTGGCGTAAACTATATCCCTTCGCCTCCCACCGCATGGAGTTCGATGGCGGCGTGCGCATGCACTACATCGACGAGGGTTCCTCGGGACCAGACGACAAATGCGTTGTTGCCGTGCACGGCAACCCAACGTGGTCTTTTTACTACCGCTCGATCATCGCAGCAATGCGGGGAACTCATCGCGCGTTGGCGGTCGATCATATCGGGTGCGGCTTAAGCGACAAACCGCAGATGTATCCATATTGCCTTGCAACACACACCTCGAACTTGGTCCGTTGGATCGAAAATCTTGATTTGCGGAACATCGTCATGGTGGTTCATGACTGGGGTGGAGCGATTGGGTTGGGTGCTGCTGTGCAATGCCGAGATCGCATCTCTGGTCTCGTGGTGCTCAACACAGGTGCGTTTCCGCCACCTTATGTGCCGTTACGCATCGCTGCGTGCCGAATACCGATCCTGGGCTCCTGGAGCATGACGCGGTTAAACCTGTTTGCTCGCGCTGCAACGACCATGGCCATCGATCGACTTCCGCGATTGGATGACAATGTACGCGAGGGATTGTTGGCCCCCTACGACACGCCCGAACACCGGGTGGGGATCGATACTTTTGTTCGCGACATTCCGCTCTCGAAGAAGCATCCCACCTACGGTATATTGTCAACATTGGAATCGCGTCTACCGGAATTATCAGGCCTACCGATCCATCTCGTTTGGGGGATGAAGGATTGGTGCTTTACGCCTACATGTTTAAGGCGATTCCAAGCCGCTTGGCCTGGTGCGGTAACTGAAGAACTGAGCGATGTAGGGCATTACGTTATGGAGGAATCCCCCAAAGATGTTATTGCGCATGTCCAGCAATTGGTATATGGATCATGAAGGCAAGCGACTCGCACTGTTTCGGTTAATTGCTGGCAACTAGACAACGCATTCGATTCGGTGATTCGTGAGTGCATTTCGATCGTGATTCCGAGCGAGTGCAGCGACACCTGCTTGACCATTTACGAATGACTTGCCCGTAATCTTCGCTCGCCCGTACGATACCACATCATGATTTCTAGGAGGGCAAGCATGCACGGACGCATGGGTTTGATTTCGGTGTTCACGCTTTTCGATTTTCGTTGGGGCGATTCGTCTCAGTGACGCTTATGCTGCGGTTGTTTTAAGTCCGACCAGTGGCAACTCCCAAGTCTTATTCGACGGTCCTGCGACCGTGAACGACTTTGATACGCCATGGTCAACCGACTTAGGCCTTCGAAGTAACTTTAACGGTCGTCTATTCGGTAAGACCGTGAGCGAACTTGGCGGGAGACTGTTTGCAACGAGCGATGGTAATATCAACTTTTCGGGAGACTTGTCTTACAATACGGCACGCGGATACGATCGCATTGCTCCATTGTGGGATGACTATGTCTACCTACCGAACGATATACTGTCAGACGGTGGTTTGCCTCCTAACAGAATTCTTTTTCACGATAGTCCCGGTAGCTTCATCGATCTCACGTGGCGAAATGTAGTTCTCTTCACGGAAGCTAGTGGTGGTGCAAGCTGGCCGAAAACAGACCGAACTGCACAGATGCTGTGGTTCGAGGGAGACACAATACTCAATGGATTCCAATTCCATCGAGACGACATTGCATTCAGCTACATCGCTAACACTGCTGGAACCACTGATTTCGGTGATATGTTGAGTTTGATCGGGCTGGATTCGATCAGCAATGGTGCCATCCTAGCGGATCCTCAAAGGAGTGATGGCGGGGTGTACTTTCGCGATATCGATGGGGCTAAGATGCCTTGGCAGGATGGCCAATTTTTTCTGTTCCGACCGACATCAGCGGGTGCATCGACATACTCCGTAACACTCCAGCCGATCCCCGAGATCCTCCACATGTACCATTGCCTGGAACCGGAATTATCTTTGCAGGCTTAGGATTGGTGGTATTGATGAACAAGCGATTTCGAGCATACCAAGGCTCGCGATCGGACTGCCACGACTGAATGCGAGTGGCGAGAACAACGATGCCTGGTATACCCGCGAAAAGAGACTGATACGAGTACCTAGTTCACTTTCCTCGAGCTATCCGTCGAGACCGGTTTCTTATCTGCGGCATCCGTAAGGTCCGACACGACGAACTCTTGTTCGACCACTGCGGGATCTCCTCCTGTGATGAACTCACACTTGAATTTGTAGTTGTCCGGAGGGAGTGGGAAATCGAGCCTGAAGGCAATCTGTGTTTTTTGTCCAGGCATCACCCATTGACCGAATCCCCCGAGGACTTGGTAACGACGGCCTAGCTCGGAGCTGATCGTCAACCGTGCATCGACAGGAAAGTGAAGCGTTCCCGTGTTTTCCACGGTGGTTCGGAACGCTGGATATTTTCCGTTGGGATCCCATGCGAGTGGAGACACATTGATATTGGTTTCGCCACCTTTCTTGTAGAGGATCGCGAGAGGCAAACGTCTCGTATCTCGAAACTCCTTTCGATCGGACTGAGACTCGATGAGCACAGTTCCATAAGCGAAAGCATGTTCACTTTGCCCAACGACCAAGGTCATCGCGATCTTGCGAGACGAACCGGGAGCTAATTTCACGGTGGACGGTTGGAAGGTCACACTGCCCAAAAGGAGTTCATCTTCGCTAAGCACTTTTAGATGGACTGTTTTTTCCTCTTTACCATGATTCTTAAGAAGGAGAGAAACACGGCGACTGCCACCTCGCAGATGGGAAAGTTCAATCTGAGCCGGGGAAACTTGCAGTCCCGGGCCAACTTGTGCGATGACCACTTCCTGGGCTGGAAAATCTTCGGCATCAACGTCAATTGAAATGGTCTTATTCTTGACCGCTTTTTGGTCGCTCCAGACCTCAAGATCCACTTCGTATTGTCCGCCTGCGATCGCTTCGGGAAGAAGTTCCTCCATACGAATCCGCGACTTACCAAGGATTCTTCCGATTTTTCTCGAGTCATCTTCGTTGGCAGCTCGAATAGGCATGACCAAACTGACTTGCTTGGCAGTCCGATCGCTTGGAGAAGAACGGAGCCGGGCTCGAAGCTCGAACGCAAAGGTTGTGTCTGATGGATTGGTGACGATTGCCCGCAGAAGTGGACGACCATTGCGTGGCTGAATCGACGCTTCTTCGATCAATAGCTGTCGGACTTGTTCACCTCGGTTACCATCAACCTCCACGTCCAAGCGTAGAACATACTGGGTCATGAATCGTACACCCGCTTGGGTCTTTCGTTTTCCACTGGGGTCAAACGACGGTACAAGATTGTTATCGTCTCCGATATCGCGGACCATGATTCCATAGGAGTGGTGCTTGGCCTCACCACGAGGAATCTTGACGAGCCCTTCGATGTAAGCCGATTTGTTCGCTTCGAGCTTCAATGTTTGAGGGGTGAGGATCCGAATCGTATCCGAGGTTTTTAGATCGGTGTTGTGCAGGACCTGGCCCGAGATGTCTTGAGCGAGCCCGATTGGAACGATTTCGACCGTAGTATCGCGATTGGCAGACTCGATATTGAACTTAAATGGAAGCTCTTCGTTACCTCGGCCATTGAGTCGGTTTACGAGGGGCTCGATTCGAAACGTAGCTTCAAACGACTCGCGCACTACGATTTGATTGCCACGTCCTGCCTTTTGAGCCAATGCAGTTTGTGGATCAACGACGCATGTCACGAACAGGACCAAGCAAGCGGTAAAGACTAATGAGTAAATTCGGGACATATGGTACTGATAGGTACTATTCTAGGACAGATAAAAACCCGCACTTCTGCATCCTGCTCTTGCTTCTCGATGCTTTCAAAAAGCTTGCCGGCGATCGGTATGCTGCTAAAGAATGGCACTTTAGCGATGCGATCCACCGTTCGGCGTTGGACTAATCCGCCGATGACGATTGTATGGCCGTCTCGCACCATAACTTCACTGGAAACGTTGCGCCGATCGATCGTAGGAGCAACCACGCCGCTTACGTCTGCATTACCTGTTTGTGTACGAAGATACTCGCTGACCTCTAATTTGCCGATTTTGACGTTAACCATGTCGCCATGCACACGAGGGGTAATTTCAAGCGAAATCCCCGCCTCGGCTTTTTGAATGCTCTGCTGAAAAAAGACGCTGCTGTTGTTCGGTTGCAAGTTAAAAAAGGTTTCTTGATCGAGCGCAATAATCGCTTTTTCGCCATCCGTGGCCATGATTCGGGGTTGAGCCATGATCGTGATGTCGCCCTCTTGTTCCAAGAGTCTGATAAACGTCGAGGTGACTGCGAAATCGGAGAACGTATTTCGCGCCCCATCCGCACTTACAGCGGACCTTAGGCCCAAATTATTCATCGAGACATTGAGATCTTCGGATTCGGCGCCTCCAACACGATGCCCCCAATCGAATCCATATCGAAAAGAACTGTCCGGAGCAACAACGCATACGATGGCTTCTAGTTCTACCATTGGAATCGGTTTATCCAGTTCCAGCAATCGTTCTTCGATTTCCTCTGCAATCCGATTCGGAGCGTCGATCACAATCAAGTTCCGCTCCTGCGATATCTGGAAAAACTTTTTATACCGCATCGGAAGCATGGACGTTAAGTTTGCCGTCTCCTGATGCTTTGGGGTGTAAAGGCTACGTTTCGCGATGTACGGATACAATGGAGAATCGGGATCGGCTGGGGCAATGATGTATCGATCCCCGTCCTTCGAATAATAAAGTTCGAGCGGTTGCAATAACGATTTCAGAGCCGCTTCGAAGTCCTGGTTCATAATCTCAGCACTGACGACACCGCCGATCGTATCATCGATTACTACCGATTTTTTTGCCTGCGCCGCGATGATATTTAGCGCCTCGCGAATATCGGTTTGATCGAACGACTCCGTGATATTCATGTCGTCCATCGCGTCAGAGTCGATCCTAGGATCTTGCGAATCCGCAGGCGCAGAAACGCCGAAGATCCGTCCCGTATCGCGGAACGAAGCCTGAACAACCTCGGACTTCACGGGTTGGTTTCGCGATGCCCTCCTCGACTTTTGTTGCCCAATTGCGGAGGACTCTTTTCCAGCCCCCGAAGTCGCTTTGGACAAAAGCTGCCGATGCTTACGAGTCGACACTGCCGACACCACAGGGGGATCCGCCATGAGGTTTCCCTCATCGATTTCCAGTTCTGGATTGTGACGATCAAGCAACGGAAGGGGTTCGCGTTCGTCAGGTTCGGTCGCTTCCGAGTCAATAAATTGACCATGGTCCTCGAATTTTATGGCGTCTTTAAATTCTGAATTTTCGCTTCGATCCGCAATGTCTCTGAGTTCGGTACTGACTTTTTGTGGGACTTCCTTCTTGGTTGCAGGAGCAACCCGCGAAATCCCAGATCCCGTTTTCATCGATGATGAAACGGAACTCCCCGTTGGATTGCTCGGTTCCCATGAAGCGGGTGACTCCACCATCTCGATAGGGATCCGATCGCAAGATAACGAGGAGACTCTATTGCCCGACGCATCGAACTGGTCGGCGACGGACTCTGGTATTGCAGGGCGCACGAACTCTGGTCTCCGCGCCGCCGATTGGAGTGCTTCCTCGTACAGATCCTGTACCGTTCGCTTGATGATCTTGTTTTTGCCAAAGCAACCTGTCGACGTGAAAGCCGCGAACAGAAACAAGCAATAGGATCCGCGATGAACTCAATGATGCAAACCGAGTAATGAATCCAGACTCCCAAAACTAATAATGCACTTCAAGGTATGGGAAGGCGTTTCCCGATGGAGGGCTTTTACCTGGGTAAGCGACTGGAGGGCAATAGTAGTCTTGGTGATTATCTCTCTAAAAATGCCGGCATTCATCATCTGATTGCAAGCATTAAAGGAAAATCCGCGGCGATGCTTAGCATCGCCGCGGACTTGATTTTTCGTCGGATGTCGCATTTGCTACGACACGCTGTTTCGTTACTGGGACTAGTTCGCAGCAACGGTACCGGTGATGACTGTGGAGTATTCGCCTGCTGCGAACAGACCACACTCGACCGTTTGGAACTGAACGGTCAAGTTAAGGTTAGCACGGCCAACCCCATCGGACGACGCGCTGACTTGTGCGACTTCGTCGTTCTTCGCATAGTCGGTGGTGTCGGTCGCATTTACAATCGTCCAAGTGCCTGGACCAGCGGTATCGCCAATAGCGAGTGTCAATTTCGCATCATGCTTCTGGGTCGCATCTTGATTGTTGACGAACGCTGAACCCGTTGAAAAGGACACATTCACACCCGACTTGGCATTCTCTTTAACAACCCATGCCTGAGCTGGGAAAGATTGTGCTGAGTTGGTCTCATCGTGGTTGATCGTTACCGCGGCTGGTGCCGAGATGCTGACACTAGTAGGAACAATAACCTTGAAGGTTTGGTTCGCAGTGGATTGGCCAAAAACCGTGTTGCAGGTGAAAACAGTAGTAAAAGCAAACGCAACGGTGAGAAAACGAGGAAAACGCATTCGAAACAAACCCTAAAAAAAGTGAATCTGGATGTGACTCAGTTGTTAAATCGGCCTCTGGATACGGCGATCGGATAACTACGATCCGCCGAGTCCCCCCTCGTGACGACATGAATAACCCGAAGGGTTAATCGGTGCAGTCCAAGTTGTGTTGACCCGGCAGTCTGTTGTCCGCGGCGACTTTTCCCGTGGCGACAGCAAGATGTAGGTTGCAATTTGCGAGAGTCGTCTACTTTTTCAATTTTTTGGCTTGCGATCTCCAAAAACCATTTCGACCAATGATTTCATTGGGTAAAACCTGTGCGACGTTTCGTCCACACTCCCTTGGAGAAGACGGAAAGCCCCCCTAACGGGCAACGAAATACGTAAACTCGCTACACCGCCGAACGCACCAATTCATCGTAATTTCGGGGCCGTCATGTTGGATAATCAACGCATCGGGTCACGAATTGGAGGAAAGGCTTTTAAGTCATGCTCGAAGTATGCGTCGACAGTGTGGAGGGAACTCGAATAGCTGCATCGGCAGGTGCGCAGCGGATCGAGGTCAGCGACCGTCTTGACGTTGGTGGGATCACTCCATCGCGATCTCTCATCCGCCTAACTCTGGCTACGCAGGAATCTACCCTCACCGAATTTCCGACAACCGACTCTCGATCGCCGTTAAGGAATGCCGTTGCCCTCATCCGTTGCCGCCCTGGAGACTTCTATTTTGACGATGGAGAGTTGCAACAAATGCACGACGAGGCTCAATCAGCGATCGATTTCGGGTGCACAGGAATTGCCGTGGGTGCCAGTGTACGCGGCAACGATTTGAATTGGGATTTTTTGGAATCGATGGCGTATCGTTTTCCGAGCGTGGAACGGGTCATCCATCGAGCGTTCGACTTGGTCCCAAACCCGATGGTGGCCATCCCGAGGCTCATCGATTTTGGATACCGCCGTATTTTGACCAGCGGAGGTGCAGAACGTGCAGAAGACTCGCTGGAAGAGCTTCGTATTTGGCAGGAGTCATTTGGTACAAAAATAGAAATCCTTCCCGCAGGAGGCATATCCCGACTCAATGCGATGGAGATTTTATTTCGAACAGGGTGCCGCCAACTGCACGGTTCCTTTCGCGGCACTGCTTCTGTCTCAGATACCCCACGGTCGCGACTCCCAGACCCTGACGAAATTCGAGCGGTACGGCTGCTGTTGGATGAGTGGCTTTTAAACCGTCCACAGCCCCCTGTTGAGCCCCAAATCTAGGATGAGACCATTGGGATAACCGATCATGCACAATCCCCCACGTATCCAATCGAATCGATTTGTGGCGGGACGGGTTTTTGATCGTTACAGAACGCCATCGGGATATCGCCAATGGCCTGACCATCCAACAAAGGCCCCGGGATTGGCCGAGCGAACTTTGCGTTTCTGAACCATTTACGGGAGCCGTTTCGGATTCAGGGATCCCGTTTGGAAATTGACTGGGTTATCCTATGGAATCACCCTGACGTTGCTATTTCCGAATTATTCCGCGTGTAAACTCGCCGTTCTACAGAAAGATTCAACGCATGACCGTTCGATGGAATCATGTTCTCTGTTCCTCGGTCCTTGCTTCTTGGTTCTTCGCGTTTGCCGGATTTCCAGATGCAACCAGAAGGATTGCCGGTGACGCATATGCGAATGAAGTAACTGACGGAGATAGCGGGGCTGGGGATTGGGGACGTATGCGCCCGATTACGCCTCGCGGAGTCGTCGCATTAAGGACTAAATCCCCCGTTCAAATCGATGGCAAACTGGATGCTTCGGAGTGGGCTCACGCGGTTTGGACGGACGAGTTCATCGATATCCAAGGTCCTTCACTTCCCGCCCCGAAGCATCCGACTCGAGCCAAACTCCTTTGGGATGACGAATACCTATTCATCGCGGCACAACTTATCGAACCTCACCTGCAAGGGAGTATTCTCCAGCACGATGCGGTTATATTTCAAGACAACGACTTCGAGGTCTTTATCGATCCAGATGGAGACAACCATCGGTACGCCGAACTGGAGTTGAACACGCTCAACACCACATGGGATTTGTTCCTCGATCGCCCCTACAAGGATGGGGGTAAAGCCGACAACAGCTACGAGATCGCTGGACTTAAGACCGCGGTGAACCTTCAAGGAACCCTCAACGATCCTTCGGACATCGATGAAGGCTGGACGGTAGAGATCGCGATTCCATGGACCTCACTGAAGTCGATCACGCATGTATCAGCCCCACCCAAGGATGGTGATTACTGGCGTTTCGGGTTTTCTCGCGTGGAATGGGAGTTCGACATTGTCGATGGCAAGTACCAAAAGAAGCCGGGGCGGCCTGAGGACAACTGGGTATGGTCGCCGCAAGGGATCATCGATATGCATCGCCCAGAACGCTGGGGGTTCGTCCTCTTCAGGAACTCAACCGACTCCGAAGCTTTCGTCTCCGACGCTCGACTAACCCTTCGCGATCAATTGATGGAGGTTTATCACCGACAATTGGTTCACCGAGCAACGCATTCGCAATTTGCCGATTCATTTGATTCCTTAAAGTGGGCACCCACGCATGCTAGCGGACTCCAATCCCCAGCGATTCTGAAAACAAGCTCTGGATACCTCGCATCGATTGCTCAGCCTCAAGGCGAATCACACGCTCCCGATACCACGTGGCTGGTGGCAACGGTTGCCGAAGACTCTCGACTCTCGGTTCGAACATGGAGCCGCGAAGTATTGAACGCCTTGGATGCAGCCGGCGAAAACCGTGGGGAACTTGAACAACTCCTTCGTATGGTACCAGACTCGCAATTCGAATCTGCCGAGTTTCTGGTCGCCAATATGCCACCGCGTGATTTGAAATCGCTCAAGGCTGACTTCCTCCTTTCCGAAATCCAAATCGCCCGCGAGACGCTCGATGAAGCCCCCTGGGGAAAACAGATCCCCAAGGATATTTTCCTCAACAACATTCTCCCCTACGCGAACATCAATGAGCGTCGTGACGCTTGGCGCAAGGACTTTCGAGATCGCTTTTACCCGTTGATCATCGGGGCAACGACGCCCGCTCAAGCAGCAGCGATGCTCAATCAAAAGCTTTACCCTATGGTGAAGGTGAAGTACTCGACACAACGAGCCAAGGCCGACCAAAGCCCGTACGAATCGATGGACTCCGGTTTGGCTTCTTGCACAGGTTTGTCAGTACTTCTCATCGATGCTTGCAGAGCATTAGGAATTCCAGCTCGATTCGTAGGAACCCCATTATGGTCGGACAACAGCGGCAACCATTCTTGGATTGAAGTGTGGGATAACGGATGGCATTTTACTGGAGCAGCGGAACCGAGCGGTGATCAGCTCGACCAAGCATGGTTCATCGGCAGGGCTTCGACGGCGAAACGCGACGATCCGAAACACGCAATTTACGCGGTCAGTTTCCAAAGGACTCCACTCCGATTTCCGCTCGTCTGGGATCGCTCCATCGACTACATCAGCGCCGTCAACGTTACCGATCGCTATACCCAACTCGGATTTAAGCAACCCGAGGGTACTCAGATGGTTTCCTTCCGCGTGTTGGATCCCGAAACTAATGCGAGGACAGAGGCCAAAGTCTACGTTAAGGATGAATCCGGCGCGGTGGTGCTCGAAGGTACCACGAAAGACGAGCGATTCGACTCGAATGATCACGTGCTTCAGTTCCTCAAGCAAGGCAGCAAGTACACCGTTGAGGTGGAAGTTGGCGATCGCCGTTGGTCGGACGAATTCCAAGTCGGCGACCAACCTCGTTTGATCTCCTGGTACGTACCAAGCGAACAACCACAACCAAAGCCGATGCCTGAAAACGGTGACAGCAATGCCGCCATCCAAGGCCTCGAAAGATACTTGGCCATGGATCCGGGTACGTGTAGTGCCATCGACCAGCAAGCGTTCGCGACGCTGCCGCTGAGCAAAGAACAAGCGATCGCTGCGGAAAGGTTGTTGGTCGAGGACTTTCAAAAGCGTCAACGCCAGTCCAGAATCGATGAATTCGAATCACGGGAAATCGTGATCGGTGAACTTAAAATGCCGTTCGCTTACAAAGTATTCGGAGAGATGCCCGAAGGTGGGCGAAGCCTCTACATTTCGATGCACGGAGGGGGTGGTGCTCCCAAACAAGTCAACGACTCGCAGTGGGAAAAC